>JAJZUK010000013.1 GCA_021847125.1 Pseudomonadota bacterium
AATGCGTGATCATGCACGCAGGCCCTCGAGCAGCACCCAGTCTGCGTCGCGCTCGGACACATGCAGCGCGAACCAGGGCGCGTAGGCCTGCATCACCTCCTGCGCCTGCGCGTCGAGGATGCCCGACAGCGCAATGCGTCCGCCCTTGCGCGCATAGCCGGCGAGCAGCGGCGCGAGCAGTATCAGCGGGTTGGCAAGGATATTCGCGACCACGAGGTCCGCCTGGAAATCGGTAGCCGTCTCCGTGTCGATAAAACGGGCGTCAACCCGGTTACGCTCGGCGTTCGCCCGCGCCGCAAGCAGCGCCTGCGCGTCCACATCCACGCCGAGCGCGGCGCCGGCGCCCAGGCGCAGCGCGGCGATGGCTAATATACCGGAACCGCAGCCATAGTCCAGGACGCGCTCGCCGCCGCGCAGCGTGCGCTCCAGCCAGCGCAGGCACAACCTGGTGCTCGGATGACTGCCGGTGCCGAATGCGAGACCGGGGTCGAGCACGAGGTTGACCGCGTTCGGGTCGGGCGCCTGCGCCCACGACGGCACGATCCACAGTTTGGGCGAGATGCGGATCGGTTCGAACTGCGATTGGCTGCGCCGCACCCAGTCCTCCTCGGCCACCGGTTCCAGACGGTAATCCGGCGTTTGCGCCAGACCGATTTGTGCGCAGGCGGCGCCAAGGAGCCGTGCCGGGTCTGCCTGCTGCTCGCACAGCGCATTGATCAGGCTTTGCGGCCAGGCGGGTTCCACTGCCATGCCCGGTTCGCCGTACAGCGGCGCCTCTGCGGCGGTGCCGGCCTCCGCGTCTTCGACGCTGACCGACAGCGCGCCCTGCGCCAGCAGCGCGTCGCTCAGCTCATCCGCGACGCGCGCATCGGTCCGCACCATGAGCGCTACCCAAGCCAGGGGATCACCCTTTCTCGAGTTTCTGCTGCGCGAGCTTCTGCTCGAGATAATGGATGCTGGTGCCGCCCTTGACGAAGCGCTCGTCGAGCAGCAGCTCCTGGTGCAGCGGGATATTGGTCTGGATGCCCTGCACCGCCATTTCCGACAGCGCGATGCGCATGCGCCGCAGCGCCTGATCGCGCGTCGCCCCGTAGGCGATGACTTTGCCGATCAGGGAATCGTAATTGGGCGGCACGAAATAGCTGTGGTAAATGTGCGAGTCGACGCGGATGCCCGGCCCGCCCGGCGGGTGGTAGGACGTAATGCGGCCGGGCGAAGGCGTAAACTTGAACGGGTCCTCGGCGTTGATGCGGCATTCTATGGCATGGCCGCGCAGCACCACGTCGCGCTGGCGCAGGCGCAGCTTTTCGCCGGCGGCAACGCGGATCTGCTCCTGCACCAAGTCCACCCCGGTAATCATTTCCGTCACCGGGTGCTCGACCTGGATGCGTGTGTTCATTTCGATGAAATAGAACTCTCCGCCCTCGTACAGGAACTCGAACGTGCCGACACCGCGGTAGCCGATCTTGCGGCAGGCTTCGGCGCAGCGCTCGCCGATGCGCACGCGCTGGCGCTCGGTCATGCCGGGCGCCGGCGCCTCTTCGATGATCTTCTGGTGCCGGCGCTGCATCGAGCAGTCGCGCTCGCCCAGATAGACGGCGTTTTTGAATTCGTCGGCGAGCACCTGGATTTCTATGTGCCGCGGATTCTCGAGAAATTTCTCCAGGTATACGGCGGGATTGCCGAACGCGGCCTGTGCCTCCTGCTGCGTCAGGTTGACCGCGGCGAGCAGCGCCGCCTCGGTGTGCACTACGCGCATGCCGCGCCCGCCGCCGCCACCCGAGGCCTTGACGATCACCGGATAGCCGATCTTGCGTGCTATTTTGACGATTTCGTCGTTCTGTTCCGGCAACGGCCCTTCGGAACCGGGCACGCAAGGGACGCCCGCCTTGAGCATCGCCGCCTTGGCGTTGATCTTGTCGCCCATGAGCCGTATGGTCTCGGGACGCGGGCCGATGAAGACAAAACCGCTTTTTTCTACGCGCTCCGCGAAATCGGCATTTTCCGAAAGAAAGCCGTAGCCGGGATGAATGGCCTCCGAGTCCGTCACCTCCGCCGCGCTGATGATGGCCGGAGTGTTGAGATAACTGGCCGTGGATGAAGGCGGACCTATGCACACCGATTCGTCGGCGAGCTTGACGTACTTTGCCTCGCTGTCGGCTTCGGAATGCACCATCACCGTCTTGATCCCCAGTTCGCGGCAGGCGCGCTGAATGCGCAGGGCGATTTCGCCGCGATTGGCAATGAGTATCTTTTTAAACATGGCAGTGGGCAAAATCCGCGGCGGTGCCGGTGCGCGCGTCCGGAGCGGGAATTCGGGACTTCATGTTCACGCCTCGCCCTTTACTCAATGACCACCAGGGGCTCGCCGTACTCGACCGGCTGACCGTTCTCGACCAGTATCGCCTTGATGACACCGTCCTTGTCGCACTCGATTTCGTTCAGCAGCTTCATCGCCTCGATGATGCAGATCGTGTCACCCGACTTGACCGTATCGCCGACCTCGACGAAGGCCTTGGCGCCCGGAGAGGGCGAGCGGTAGAACGTGCCTACCATGGGAGACTTGACCAAATGACCCTGGATTTCGGCCGGCGCAGCCACGGCGGCGGGCACGGGTGGTGCGGCGGGGGCGGCCGGGGCTGGAGCCGGGGCGGCGTAGGCAACCGCTGCGCTGCCGCTCTTGACGATTTTGACTTTCTCCTCGCCCTCGGTGACTTCGAGTTCGGAAATTCCCGATTCCTGCACCAGGTCGATCAACTTCTTCAGTTTGCGTAGATCCATGGGGTTCCTCCTTGCGGCACGGCAGGCGCCCTGCGCGCCCGAATGCAATATCAGCTCTGGTGCAGAATAGCCTGCAGCGCCAACTCGTAGCCACGGCTGCCCAGTCCGCATATCGTTCCCGCCGCCAAATCGGAAAAATAGGAATGGCGGCGAAATGCCTCTCGGGCGTGGATATTGGAAAGATGCACTTCGATGAACGGGATCGCTGTTCCCGCCAGGGCGTCGCGCAAGGCGACGCTGGTGTGCGTGAAACCAGCGGGATTGATGACTATGAATGCGACTTCCTGCTTTTTCGCGAGCTGCACCCGGTCGATGAGCGCTCCCTCATGATTGCTTTGGAAGCAGGCCACCGCCACACCCGCACGCTTGCCCTGCGCAATCAGGCGACGATCGATATCGGCGAGTGTTTCGTGGCCATAGATTCCCGGCTCCCGTGTACCCAATAGGTTCAGATTGGGTCCGTGCAGGACGAGGATTTTCTGCGCGGCGCGCCGAATTCCGTCAGCGGTTTTGGGCGCCGCAACGCTAGGGGTCTTCTTCGGCATACTCGCAAGTTTGCCGCAAATCGGTGCTAAATGTCCAGTTTTTCAGCGAAGTTGAACCTTTAGTGCCCCTAGGCATCCGGCATACCTAGAGCAAGGGCCTGAGCACCGGTTCCAGCATGGCTTCAGTCATAGCGCCTGCGTGCGTATAGACCACTTGTCCGGCCCGGTCCAGCACCACCGTGTAAGGCAGGACCCCGGCCTGATTGCCCAGATCCCTGCCTAGCGCCAGCGTTTGCGCGCCGGCAACGAGCAAAGCATAGTCCATACTCATTTCCTTGGAATATGCCTGCACTTTAGAAGCATCATCTAGTGCGATACCTACAAGTTCGACACCGTTAGAAGCATATTTCCGATGGATTCGCATTAGCGCTGGGATTTCTTCACGGCAGGGTGCGCACCAGGTGGCCCAAAAATTGACTACCAGCACCCTGCCGCGTCGCTGCGCCAGCGTCTGCGTCTTGCCGCTTAGGTCGGCGAATGGCGCCTGCAGCAGCTTCTGCCCGGCGTTTGCACTTGCCGGGCCGCTCAGGCTGGAGCGGTTGAAATAATAGCCCGCAAATCCCGCAACTGCTGCCACCAGAAGAAAGATCGCGGCCTGCAGTCCCCTATTCACCGCTGGCGACCAAAGTCCGTACGGCGTCCAGATTTGCGCGTTCCAGCGGACGGCCTTGGGGGGAGGTCTTGACGCTGCGACGCTCGTCGTCGGGCCAATAGATCGCGACCCGCACCGGGGTGCCCTGCCAGTCCATGGACAGCACGCTTACCGCGCGTTCCTGGTTGCCGCTGTAGTGACGCGACTCCGACGTCTGGTAGGGAATATTGCGGTTCAGAAGAAAGATTTCCACTTCCTTGCCGCTGTCGGCAAATACCTGCAAATCGATATCGGCGTAGCGCCCGGCCGTGCCCTTCAGCACCGGGCCGGTGAGATAGGGTTTGAAATCCGCCAGCTGCTCCATCGCCGCCAGCGCCTGGCTGCGCAGGTAGCGCAGGCGTTCACGCTGCTCCTCGCCCTGATACAGGGACTGATATACCCGCAGCTCGGCTTCGATCTCGTCGTTGTTGGGCAGGGATTGGGTGTCGCCGGCGCCGAGTTGGCGCGCCGCCTTGCGCTTGGCCATGGAGAAATCTTCAATGCCGTCTTCGGCCATGATGCGCGCGGCGACGGCAGCGATCCGGGCGCGCATCTGTTGTAGTTTGAATTTTTGCTCCTTGGGCATCGCCGCGCTCCGCGCTTCCGCATGCAGGAATAATAGCTCAGCGGGGTGGCGAGCGAAATACGGTAAACTCCGGAACGGCATCGTATAGAAGCCAAAGGCCAGCGTATCTGCCTCGAACAGGGGAGTTGCGCTTAGCCCGCAAACGCACAAAACCCCGGACCTCGCTTCCCCAATGCACATCCATATCCTCGGCATCTGCGGCACTTTCATGGGGGGCTTGGCGACGATAGCGAGGCAGGCGGGCCACAAGGTAACGGGCTGCGATGCCAACGTCTACCCGCCGATGAGCAGCCAGCTCGAAGCCCAGGGCATAGACCTGGTCGAAGGCTATGGCGCCGAGCAACTCGAGCTGCGGCCCGATTTGTGGGTCATCGGCAACGTAGTCACGCGCGGCACCCCCTTGATGGAGGAAATTCTCGATCGGGGCGAGCCCTACGTGTCCGGCCCGCAGTGGCTGGCGGAGAACATCCTGCGCGGTAAGTGGGTACTCGGGGTTGCTGGCACCCATGGCAAGACAACGACCGCAGCCATGCTCGCCTGGATTCTGGAGTCAGGCGGGAAGCACCCCGGCTTTCTGATCGGTGGGGTGCCACAGAACTTTGGCGTCTCTGCCCGCCTCAGCGAATCGCCCTATTTTGTGATCGAGGCGGACGAGTATGACACGGCGTTCTTCGACAAACGGTCCAAATTCCTGCATTACCACCCAAAAACAGCGATTTTGAACAACCTAGAGTTCGATCATGCAGACATCTTCTCCGATTTGGCGGCGATCGAGCAACAATTTCACCATTTCGTGCGAACTATCCCGAGGTCGGGCCTGGTCGTGGAAAACGCGGCAGATCCGGCGCTCGAGCGCGTGCTGAGCCGTGGCTGTTGGACGCCCGTAGAAAAATTCGGCAGCGGCGGCAGCTGGCGGGCAGAGGTGCTGGACGCCGACGGCTTTGGCGTGCGCTACAACGGAAAAGAGCAGGGAACGGTGCGCTGGGGTCTGCTCGGGGAGCATAACCGCTCCAACGCGCTCGCCGCCATCGCTGCCGCCCGCCACGCCGGCGTAGATCCTGCCGCCGCCTGCGCCGCGCTGGCGCGCTTCGACAACGTCAAGCGGCGCATGGAGCTGCGTGGCGTCGCCGCAGGAGTGGCGGTCTACGACGACTTCGCGCACCATCCCACCGCGATCGCGACCACCCTGGCCGGCCTGCGGCGCAAGGTGGGCAAGGCGCGCATTCTGGCGGCGCTCGAACCGCGCTCCAATACCATGAAGCTGGGCGTCATGAAGGACGCGCTCCCGGCCAGCCTGGCCGAGGCCGATCGGGTGTATTGCTACAGTGCCAAGCTGGGCTGGGATCCCGCTAGCGCGCTCGCCCCGTTGGGTGCCAAGGTGGTGTGCCACGAAGATCTGGACGCCTTAGTTGGCGCAATATGCGCGGAGGCGCGGTCCGGGGACCAGATCCTGGTCATGTCCAACGGCGGCTTCGGCGGCATACACCAGAAATTGCTGGACCGGCTGCAATCGCATGGCTGAATACAGCTACCGCATCGTCAATGTGTTCGCCGAGGAGCGCTTGGCCGGAAATCCGCTGGCGGTGTTCGAGGACGCGCGTGGCATGGACGCGGATACGATGCAGGCGCTCGCCCTGCAATTCAATCTTTCGGAGACGACCTTCCTGCTGCCCTCCGCGCATGCGAGCGCGCGGGTGCGCATCTTCACGCCCGCGAACGAAATGCCTTTTGCCGGACACCCGACGCTGGGTTCGGCTTACGTCGTACGCGCGCTGAAGGATTGCGGCGATGCGCTCAGCCTGGAAATGGGCGCCGGGACCATACCCGTCAGCGCCGCCGGCGACATCTTCACCCTGCAGGCGAAGGCGGCGAAAACACGCCCCGTGCGCCTGACCCGCGACAACCTCGCCAATATGCTGGGCGTCGCCTTGGCCGATCTGGGCGAGCGGCCGCTATGGGTCAACACCGGCAATGAACAATTGCTGGTGCCGCTCGGCTCGCCCGATGCGGTAGCGCGCTGCCAGCCCGATCCGCGCCTAGCCCAGCGCCATGCTAACGAAGCCGGCATGGTCAAGATCTACGTCTGGGCCGAAACCGGCGACGAGCAGATCGTCGCGCGCTTTTTCTTCAGCAAACGTCCAGGCTCGATCGAAGAAGACCCCGGTACCGGCTCGGCTTGCGCCAATCTGGGCGGCTGGATGATCGCCGCGAAAAAGCCGCTGCCGCTCACCCGCCTGATTTACCAGGGCGACCGCGTGGGCCGACCCTGCCGCTTGCGCCTGCGCCTGGACCAGGCAGGAGAAATTTTCGTCGCCGGCCGGGTGATCGAACTCGGTCGGGGTTCAGTTTCCATCTGACATGCTGATCTACCTGCATGGCTTCAACAGCTCGCCCGGATCGCACAAGGCGCAACTGCTCAAGCGCTATATGGAGGAGCGCGGCATGGACGACCAATACTGCTGCCCCGCCTTGCCGACGTCGGGCCTGCAGGCCATCGCCGTAGTCGAGGCCGAAATCGCGCGGCATGCGCGTGAGACCGTCACGCTGGTCGGCAGCTCCCTCGGCGGCTTCTACTCCACCTACCTCGCCGAGCGCCACGACCTGCGCGCCGTCCTGATCAACCCAGCGGTGCGGCCGCACGAAGACTTACGCGCCTATCTCGGCACCCAGCGCAACCTGTACACGCAGCAGCAGTACCAATTGACCGAAGAGCATTTGCGCCAATGGGAAAAGCTTTACCTGCCGACGCTGCGGCCGCAGCGCTACCTGCTGCTGGTCGAGACCGGTGATGAGGTGCTCGACTATCGCGAAGCGGTGGAGAAATACCGGGGCGCGCGCCAGATTGTCATCGAGGGCGGCGATCACAGCCTGCAGAGCTTTCCCGAGCATATTCCGCTGATCCTCGAATTTGCGGACCTGGCACAAGCCTGAGTTCCGGCCGGAACCCTTGCAGCCGCTCGAGGCTGGCTTCACGCGGCTTGCGCGCGGGGCCGGAAGCCCTTGGGCAAGCCGGCTTTAGCGATGTGCCCGTAGAGCTCGGCCTCGGGAAGCGCAGCGAATGCCGTCTGGCGCACGTCGATCAGCTTGCCGAGGTCTATGCCGGTGTTCACGCCCATGGACTCGAACATGAACACCAGGTCCTCGGTGACCACATTGCCCGAGGCGCCCGGCGCAAACGGGCAGCCGCCCAAGCCGCCCAGAGTGCTGTCGAAATGGCGCACGCCCACTTCGTAGGCGCCTAGCGCGTTGGCCAGCCCCAGGCCACGGGTATTGTGAAAATGCGCTTCGATCGGGAAGTTCTCGCCGATCGCCTTGCGTACCGTCCGGAACAGGCGCTTCACTTGCTCCGGATTGGCGTAACCCACGGTATCGGCGAGACTGATGGCATCGGCTCCGGCTGCGCGCAGTGCAAGCGCGACCCGCAGCACGTCCGCTTCCGCAACCGCGCCTTGCAGCGAACAGCCGAACGCGGTAGAGCAGGCGCCCACTAGCTGCGCGCGCTGCGCCTTCGCTTGCGCCTTCACCAGATCGGCCATGCGCGCGAAGTCTTCGATCGCCTGCGCCGTGGTCTTGTGCACATTGCTCATGCTGTGCGCCTCGGACACGGAAATCGGCACCATGACGCGGCGCGCGCCGGCTGCGAGCGCGCGCTCGCAGCCTTTGACATTGGGCACCAGCACCACCGGCGTCAGTCCGGCCAGGGAATTCGCGTGCGCCAGCACTTCCTCGGCGTCGACGAACTGCGGGATCAGCTTTGCCGGGACGAAGGAACAGACCTCGATCGCGGGCACGCCGGCTGCGGCCTCGGCGCTGATCCAGGCTTTTTTCGCCGCCGTCGGCATGAAGCTTTTCGTATTCTGCAGGCCGTCGCGCGGGCCGACTTCGGTGATGACTACATCGCGTGCGTCCATATACTTTCCCCTGCTTGCCGTGGCGATTTCCAAGTATCGCATGGCGCCCGGCCACGGCGGCGCGACGCAGCTAGAGTATAATTTCGGTCCGCTGCGGCTAGACGGGCGCGGCATGTGTGCCGTAACCTGCAAGCTGCCCGTCGGGCGCGGCGGCGGCGCTCGACCAACCCTATTCCTTCGGCTTCGATCCCATGAATGTGCTGTACGAAGAGACCGGCTCTTTCAAAGTCGGCAACGTGCTCGCCGAGAACGACAGCTCGCTGCAGGTGGAAGCGGCGCATGGCAAGCGCAGCAAAATCAAGGCGGCCAGCGTGCTGCTGCGCTTCGACGCACCGCCGCTGGCCGAACTCATGGGCAAGGCCGAAGCGCTGGCGGCCGAGATCGATACCGATTTCCTGTGGCAATGCTGCGGCGAAGCGGAGTTCGGCTTCGCCGATCTGGCACGCGAATACTGCGGCCATGCTCCCAGTGCGCTCGAGGCCGCCGCAATTCTGATCAAGCTGCAGTCGGCGCCTATGTATTTCTACCGCAAGGGCAAGGGACGGTTTCGCGCCGCGCCGGCCGACACGCTCAAGGCGGCGCTGGCCGGCGTGGAGAAAAGGCGGCTGCAGGAGGAACAGATCCGCGCCTGGGCGGAAGAACTGCAGCGCGGCATCGTGCCCGAGGCGCTGCGCGCCCTGTTGCCGCAGTTGCTGTACCGCCCCGACCGCAACCGCATCGAAACCAAGGCGCTGGAGCTCGCGTGCGAGGCGAGCGGGCTGTCGGCGGCCAAGCTGTTCGAGCGCGCCGGCGCCTTGCCCTCCAGCCACGACTATCACCTGGGCGCCTTTCTGCTCGAACACTACACCGGCGACGCCGAATTTTCCGCGGACGCCAGCCCCGGCGAACCACCGGAATTGCCGCTCGCCGCAGTCACTGCGTTCAGTCTGGACGACGCCAGCACCACGGAAATCGACGACGCCTTTTCGCTCACGCGGCTTGCCAACGGCCGCTACCGCGTAGGCATCCACATCGCCGCGCCCGGCCTGGGCTTCTCTCCCGCATCGGCGCTGGACAAGATCGCGCGTGCACGCATGTCGACCGCCTATATTCCGGGGCGCAAGATCACCATGCTGCCGCCGCAGGTGATAGAGCGCTACACGCTCGCCGAAGGGCGCGCTTGTCCGGCCGTGTCGCTGTATCTGGATATCAATCCGCTGTCGTATCTGGTGGAGGGCCAGGAAACACGCGTCGAGCGCGTGAACATCGCCGCCAATCTGCGCCATCATCAGGTGGAGGCGCTGGACGCGGCATTCCTTGCCGGTGAAGAACGCGGCGAATTGCCGTTCGAGGCCGAACTCTTCTTCCTGTGGCGGCTCGCGCTCGAACTGGAGGCCGCGCGCGGGAAACCCGCGACGCAGCCCGACCGCGTCGACTACAATTTCTACGTCGAAAACGAGCGCGTCAGCATCGTCGAGCGCAGGCGCGGCGCGCCGCTGGACAAGCTGGTGGCGGAGCTGATGATCAGCGCCAACAACAATTGGGGCAGGCTGCTCGCCGACCGCGGCATACCCGCCATCTACCGCACCCAGGCCAACGGCAAGGTGCGCATGACGACGGTGCCCTCTCCGCATCAGGGCCTGGGCGTGTCGCATTACATCTGGGCCAGTTCGCCGCTGCGGCGCTACATCGACCTGCTCAACCAGTGGCAGCTGCTCGCCTGTCTGGCGGGCAGCGCACCGCCGTTTTCGAAAAATTCCGCCGATCTGCTCGCGGCGATGCGCGAATTCGAGCTTACCTATGCCGCCTACGACGAATTCCAGAGCAAGATGGAGCATTACTGGTGCCTGCGCTGGCTGCTGCAGGAGCAGGTAACGCTTGCGCGGGCGCAGGTGCTGCGCGATACCCTGGTCAAGTTCGAA
>JAJZUK010000014.1 GCA_021847125.1 Pseudomonadota bacterium
CGCATGGCATCCGGCGGCCGCTACGGCTTTGCGCAGTCGTTGTTTCAGGTCGGGGGCAACGTCGGCAGCGCCATCGGACCGCTGCTGGCGGCGCTCATCGTCCTGCCGAGAGGGCAGGGCGCAATCGCGTGGTTCTCGCTCGTCGCATTGCTGGCGATGATGGTGCTGACGCGTGTGGGCATGTGGTACTCGGCCCACCACCCGCGCCATTCCAGGACAGCCGCGCGCGCGGTGTCCGGCGCGAGCGGTTTCTCGCGCGCCCGCGTGGTGTTCTGCATCGTCGTGCTGATGCTGCTGATATTCTCGAAGAACGTCTACACGTCCAGCCTCAACACCTTTTTCACCTTCTACCTGATCGAACGGTTTCAACTCTCGGTGCAGGACGCGCAGCTTTGGCTGTTCATGTTCATGACCTCGATCGCGGCGGGAACGCTGATCGGCGGCCCCCTCACCGACAGGCTAGGCCGGCGGCCGATGATCTGGATCTCCATCGTCGGCGCGCTTCCGTTCACGCTGGCGCTGCCCCATGCGAACCTCCTCTGGAGCGGAGTGCTGACGGTGATCATCGGTCTGCTGATGGCCTCGGCCTTCCCCGCCATCCTGGTCTATGCGCAGGAACTGGTGCCCGGGCGCGTCGGGCTGATTTCCGGCATGTTCTTCGGTTTTGCCTTCGGTCTGGGCGGTCTGGGCGCGGCCGTCATGGGCCGCATCGCCGACGCCACCAGCGTGCCTTTCGTGTTCCAGCTCTGCGCCTACTTGCCGGCGATCGGCCTGGTCACCTGGCTGCTGCCGGATCTGGAGCGGGCGCGCGCCCGGCGCCCCGATTGACAGTACCGGTCGGGAGAAATGGAGCGCGCCTAGCTGCCTGGGCGGTATTGCCGGCGCAGCTGGAATGCGGTCTCGAACAGGCTCTGGTTCACGGGCGCATTCGCGTCCGTGTCGATGATCCTGTACAGCCAGGGCGAAGTGTCGTGCTCGGGCCATTTGCGCGCGAGGCCGCGGCGCATCGCGGCCACGCCCCTCGCCAATTCAAGCCAACGGTCCGGCGTCGCCTGTTTCAGGTAGAGCAGCGAGGCGATGTCCGCCAGCGCTTCCCCCCAAGTTTCCAGGGCGCCGCTTTTCACCGCGCCCATGTAGCCCTGGATCGTTACGCTGTCGCTCCTGACTCCGGGCGGCAAGATCTTGTCGAAGCGCTGGCGGACATAGGCTTCGCGGTGCTCGATGCAATGCGCGATCTCGTGCATTGCCATCGCGGTCAGCAGCACCGGCAGGTCGTTTGCGGCGATGGTTTCGAAATACTGGGTGAGTCCGGCTTCCGGTTTCGTATTGAAAAAAACCTTGCAGGCGCCGGTCGCAACGTTCAGTTTCGCCGCCAACAGGGGCTGTGTCATTCCGGTCTTTTGCGCGTCGAATATTTCCACCTCGAGGCGCTCCGCTTGCGCCAGGGTCGCGGCGGTCTCGATCGCCGTGCGCAGTTGGTCCTCCGTCGGGTAAGCTGCGGCATTGCGCGGGCTGCCGCCTGGCGGCGTCTGCGAAAAGCAAATACCATGAACCAGCAACAGGACTGCCGCGATGCACGATTTCATGGCTTCCCTCCATGGATCCGCAGGCGCCCGGATTGTTCCGGCCGGGCGCCACTGCAGCGCGAGTATGTTCTTTCGGCTCGCCAAGCACAATGAGAAGGTTTAGTCTGTGCGCTGTCGCACATAGGGTGAAAGAAATTCGTCGTTCGCCGCGCTGCGGGGCCAATTCGTGCACGCTGGCCGATGCGGGCTGAACCGCAATTGCAAATCCGGTGTCCACGGTGTTTCAAGTTCAGGAGGGGTTGATGAGATCGATGCTTTTGGGGTGGGTCGCCGCTGTCGTCGCACTCGCGCCGCAGTTTTCCGCGGCACAGGGCTATCCGGAAAAGCCCATCCGCTTTATCGTGCCCTATGCTGCGGGCGGCACCACCGACCTGCTGTCGCGCGCGATCGCGCAGAAGTTGTCGGAGGCGCTCGGCCAGGGCGTGGTGCCGGACAACCGCCCAGGGGCGGGCGGCAACGTCGGCGCCGAGATCGCCGCGAAATCGCCGCCGGACGGCTATACGATGCTGATGGCGCCGGTGAGCCCGATGGCGATCAACGTCACCCTTTACAGCGGCAAGCTGGCGTTCAATCCGGAAAAGGATTTCGCGCCGGTCACGCTGGTGGCGAAAGTGCCGCTGGTGGTGGTGGTGAATCCGTCGGTGCCGGCGAAGAATCTGATGGAGCTGATCGCGCTGGCGAAATCGAAGCCGGGCCGGCTCAACTACGGCTCGGCCGGCAACGGCAGTTCGAACCATCTGGTCGGTGAAATGCTGAAGACCGCCGCCGGCATCGACATGGTCCACATTCCGTACCGCGGCGGCGGGCCCGGGATGATGGCGCTGGTCGCGGGGCAGATCGACGTCCTGATGGGTCAGGTGCCGACGGTGACGCCGATGGTGAATGCGGGGCGCCTGCGCGCGCTTGCGGTCTCGGGCGCGCAGCGCTCGCCGGCGCTGCCCGAGGTGCCGACGATGGCCGAAGCGGGCCTGCCGGGGTTCGACGCGACGGCGTGGTATTCCATCGTCGTTCCCGCCGGGACGCCGAAGCCGATTATTGCGCGCCTGAACACGGAGTTGGTGAAAATCCTGAAATCGCCGGACATACGCGCGCGCCTGATCAGCGAAGGCGCCGACGTGGAGACCAGCACCCCCGAAGAACTCGCCGCATTCGTGCGCAGCGAAATACCGAAGTGGGCAAAAGCGATCAAGGACTCGGGTACGAAGATCGACTGAGCGCCAGCGCCGTGCTCAGCGCACCTTGCCGGCGGCACCGTGGTGCGACAGAGCGGAACGTATGATTTCGCCCACGCGGATCAGCCGCGGCGCTATTTCCGCCTGAAACGTCTTTACCGGGACCGCGGCCGCGGGCGCGCCGCAGGCCATGGCCAGGAACTGCCCGCCGTGGTCCGGCTGGATCGGGACCGCGATGGCGTTGATCTCCGGATCGTAGGCGCCGCTGCTGAGGGTGTAGCCGGTCTTCTGGTAATTCCTGATCGCCGCCTCGGCCTTCTGCCACACGCCGCCCCAGTGGCGCCTGCCGTAGTGCGCCTCCAGTTTCTGCAGCAGTTGCGCGCGCTGCGGCGCGGGCATCACGGCGAGATACGCCCAGCCCATGGTCGAGGCCGCGATCGGCAGGCGCGATCCGACCTGCAGGTTGACCACCAGCCTGGAATTGCTTTGCGCGCGCTTCACGATCACCATGTCCAGGCGGTCGGGCATGGACAGCGACACGGCTGCGCCGAAATCGTCGGCGACGGTCTGCATTTCGCGCTGCGCCAGATCGCCGACGTCGATCGCGCCTATGGCTTCATAGCCCAGGCTCAGCACGCCGGCGCCGATGCGCAGCTTGTCTTTTCCCGGCGCGGGCGCAAGATAGCCGCACTTGATCAAGGTGTGGCACAGGCGCCATACGGTGGGCTGCGGCAGGCCGGTGAGCTGCGCTATTTCGGTGGTGCCGAGTTCGGGCTTGCGCGCGCTGAAGCAGCGCAGTATCTCCAGGCCGCGCGCGAGCGCCGTCACGTATTGCCGGTCGGTGCTTTCGGCGCCGGCGCCCGGCGTGCTCGGTTTCGCGTCCCTGGCCATGTTTGCGGTCCTTACAGCTTGCGCGCGCCGCCGTGCGCGCCGTGCGGTTGACACTCCGGAGTGCATCCACTAGTATAATTCACGATACAAATTATAAATTCGCATAGCGAGTAGACGCAAGCGTTTTCGCTTCGACTGCGGACTTCGCCGCCCCTGCGGTCGGCGGCGGGGCAAACGAAGGTCGCAAGCTAGGAGGAGTAGATGGGCAATCAGGCGCAACCGGCGCCGCTCGCCGGGATCAAGGTCATCGAAGTCGGCGTCGCCATGGCCGGGCCGTTCTGCGGCATGACGCTCGGGGACTACGGGGCCGACGTGGTCAAGATCGAGCGCATCGGGGAGGGCGACGAGACGCGCCACTGGCCGCCTTATTTTCCGAGTCAGGTCGGCTATTATTTTGCCGCGGCGAACCGCAACAAGCGCAGCCTGGCCATCGATCTGAAACAGCCCGAAGGCGTGGAAATCCTGCGCCGGCTCGCGGCGGAGGCCGATGTGCTGGTGGACAATTTCCGCGTCGGCGCCCTCGATGCGCTCGGCATCGGCTACGACGCGCTCGCGGTGATCAACCCGCGCCTGATTTACTGCGGCATCAGCGGCTTCGGTCCGACCGGCCCGCGCCGGCACGACCGCGCCAACGATATTTTCATGCAGGCTTTCTCCGGCAACATGAGCATTACCGGCGAGGAAGGACGCGGGCCGGTGAAAGCGGGGATCTCGCTGGCCGATGTCGGCGCCGGCATGTTCGGCGTCATCGGCATCCTGCTCGCGCTGCAGGCGAGAAACGCGAGCGGCCGCGGCCAGCGCGTGGATACCTCCCTGATGGAAGGACAGTTGGCGATGCTGTCCTACCATCTCACGTCCTATTTCGCCACCGGCCGTCCGCCGGTGCGCCGCGGCGCCGCCTCGCAATTGTCGGTACCCTATCAGGCGTTCCAGGCGAAGGACGACTGGGTGGTGGTCGCGGCATTTACCCAGCGCATGTGGCAAGGCGTGTGCACCGCGATCGAAAGGCCGCAGTGGACGACGGACGAACGCTTCCTGACGCCGGACCGCCGCGCCGCCAACCGCGCGACGCTGATTCCGATGCTGGCCGAAGTGTTCGCCACGGGCACGGTCGAGGAGTGGGTCGCGCGCCTGTCTGCACAGGGCGTGCCCTGCACTTCGGTCAATTCCATCGACAAGGTGGTGAAGGAGGAGCAGGTTGCCGCGCGCGACATGATCGTCGAAGTCGAGCATCCGACCGCCGGCACCATCCGCATGGCCGGTTTGCCGGTAAAACTTTCGGCCAATCCCGGCAGCGTCAGGCGCCACGCCCCGCTGCTCGGCGAGCATACGGCCGAGGTGCTGCGCGAACTGGGAATACCCGAGGAGCGCATCGCCGCGCTGCTCGCAAAGGGCGTCGTCGGGAAGCCCGGCTGAGCGCGGGCAAAGCGGATGGTTCCGCCCGCACCGCAGCGCACTCTGAAACGAAAGGAGAACGTATGGCCTTGCTGACGGAAGCGTTGAAGAAATACATCGGCATGCAATCCGAGACCGAAATCGCCTGCGACCCGGTCGAGCGCGGCGCGGTGCGGCGCTACGCCCAGGCGATCATGGATGAGGACCCGATCTACGCCGAGCCCTGCGCGAACAACGCGCGCTTCGGCGGGCCGGTGGCGCCGCCTTTGTTTCCGACGCATATGTTCCGGCGCGCGTTCGGCGCACCCGACCCTATCCAGCTGCGCGCGCGCGATGCGGAGTTCGACGGGCTCAGTTCGGGCGCCTCGTCCGGCCTGCCCGAACTCGAACCGATCAAGCACCTGGCGCTCCTGAACGGCGGCTCGGAAATCGAATTCTTCCGCTACGCCCGCCACGGCGAAGCGGTCAAACTGCGCTCGCGCTACGCCGATATCACGGAAAAGGAAACCAGCAAAGGCCCGATGCTGTTCGTGACCATCGAGACCGAATACCGCAACGGCGACGACGCCTTGCTGATGAAGACCCGTCGCACCCTGATCAGGAGATAAGCCATGGCTATGGGCGGCCCCCGCTATTTCGAGGATTTCGATGTCGGCGCCACGCTTCCGGTGCTGGAAAAAGGCCCGCTGACCAGCGTGCATCTGATGCGCTGGTCGGCAGCGATGGAGAACTGGCACAAGATCCACTACGACAAGCCTTTCGCCATCGAGCACGACAAGCTGCCCGGCCTGTTGATCAACGGCTCGCTGAAGCAGCAATTCATCCTGCAGCTGCTCAAGGACTGGGTCGGGCCCGCCGGCTGGGTATGGAAGGTAAGCTTCCAGTTTCGGGCGATGAATGTCGTCGGCGAAACCCTGTCCGTGTGGGGCAAGGTGAGCGCCAAGCGCGACACCCCCGCTTACGGCCTGGTAGAGATCGACCTCGGCATCACCAACGACGAAGGCAAGGAATCCACGCCGGGCAAGGCGACGCTCGCGATGCCGCATCGCGGCGGCGCGCCGGTGCCCTATCCCTTCGTGCCGCCGCAGACCTGAACCCGGATTCCTGCCTCGCCATCCATCGTCCCAACGCCATCACCGAACGGAGCGCAACCATGTCAGATCTACCCAAGGCGATACGCATCAACGAAGAAGGGCCGCGCGAGGGCTTTCAGTTCGAGAAAGGGCCGATACCGACGGCGCGCAAAATCGAGCTGATCGACTCGCTGTCCAAGACCGGCCTGAAACAGATCCAGACCATGTCCTTCGTGCCGCCGAAGAACGTCCCCGGCATGATAGACGCGGACGAGGTCGTGCAAGGCTTCACCCGAGCCCCCGGCGTGAGCTACACCGGGCTGTGGCTGAACGACAAGGGCCTCGCGCGCGCGCTGGCGAGCGGCAAGCTCGACGTCAAGGGCTCGCTGTCCTTGACCGCATCGGAGAAATTCCTGCTGCGCAACCAGAAGCGCACGCTGGCCGAGAACCTCGAGGCGCAGCACACCATGGTCAAGATGTACCAGCAGCACAAGGTGCCGATCGAGCGCGGCGGGCTGATGGCCGCGTTCGGCTGCAATTTCGAGGGCGACATACCGATCCCGCACATCCTCGACATGATCCGGCAGATGCTGGACATCGCGGCGCAATACCAGTTCGAGCTCAAGGTCGTCTCGCTCGCCGACACCATGGCCTGGGCGACGCCCTTGTCGATCAAGCGGGTGGTGGGCGCGGTGCGCGAGAAATATCCGCAGCTGCAGATTTCGCTGCACCTGCACGACACCCGCGGCATGGGCATAGCCAACGCCTACGCCGGCATGGAAATGGGTGTCGCGATCTACGACGCGGCGGTCGCCGGCCTGGGCGGCTGCCCGTTCGCCGCGCATCGCGGCGCGGCCGGCAATGTGTGCACCGAGGATCTTGTTTTCATGTGCGAGGAAATGGGCATCGCCACCGGCATCGACCTGGAAAAGCTGATCGAATCGGCGCTGCTGGCCGAGGAGGTGGTCGGGCATCCGCTGCCCGGCTGCGTGATGAAGGGCGGCACCCTGGCCCGCCTGCGGCAGAAAATACGCGACGCGGCCTGACGCGCGCGCAGCGAAAACCAAGAGGAGCAGCGCCATGCCTGTCGCACTGACCGTCGGCCTGGGAAAGTTCATCGCCGGCTTGCGTTACCCGGACATCCCGCAGGATGCCATCGCGTTCGCCCGCACCGGGTTTGCCGACTGCGTCGGTGTGATGATTGCCGGCGCGGTCGAACCGGCGCCGCAGTTGGTGCGCGCCATGCTGGCGCCGGCGGGGGGCGAAGCCACGCTGCTGTTCGGCGCCGGCCGCGCCTCGGCGCCGGAGGCCGCGTGGATCAACGGCACTGCCGCGCACCCGCTCGATTTCGACGATGTCGCGCAGCGCGGCCACCCCAGCGCCGTCCTCGTGCCGGCAATCCTCGCCGAGGCCGAGGCGATCGGCGCCTCGGGCGAGGCGATGCTGCTCGCCTACGCCGCGGGCTACGAAACCTGGGCCGAACTGGTGCGGCGCGAAGCCGACGCGCATCACAACAAGGGCTGGCATCCCACCGGCATCTTCGGCGCCATCGGCGCCGCGGCGGCCTGCGCCTCGCTGCGCCGGCTCGATGCGACGCGGTGTGCGCACGCGATCGCGCTGGGCGCCTCGCAAAGCGCCGGCCTGATGGCCAACTTCGGCACCATGACCAAGCCCTTCCATGCGGGCCGCTCGGCGCATGCCGGCGTGGTGGCGGCGCGCCTCGCCCAGCAAGGGTTTACCGCTGCACTCGACGCGCTCGAGCATCCCCAGGGTTTTCTCGCCGCGGTATCGCCGGCGGGAAAGGTGGACCGCGAGTCGGCGCTCGAGGCGGGCCGCGTGTGGAAGCTGGCGCGCGACGGCGTGGCGGTCAAGAAATACCCCTTGTGCTATTGCACCCATCGCGCGCTCGACGGCATGCTCGACCTGTTGCAGGCCGGCCGGGTGGATGCAGGAGCGGTGCGCCGCGTCGTGGTTTCGACCAGCCCGCGCTACGCGACCATACTGCGCAACCATGCGCCGCAGACCGGCCTCGAAGCGAAGTTCAGCATGGAGTTCGCGATGACTTCGGCGCTGATCGCCGGCCGCGCGAGCCCCGCCGAGTTGACCGACGCCTTCGTGCGCCGGCCCGAGGTGCAGGCGCTGATGCGGCGGGTCGAAGTCCAAGTGGACGAGCGCGAGGACCCGGCGGCGCCGGGACAGGCGATCTACGACGAGGTGGCCATCGAGACCGACGGCGCTGCGCCCGCGCGCAGCATCAGGGTCAGCAAAGTGCGCGGCGGCCCGGATCTGCCGCTCGCCCGCGAGGAACTGTGGGCCAAGTTCGAAGGCTGCGTGCAGGCCGGCGGCGCGAAACTCGATGCGCGCGGACTGTTCGACGCGCTGATGTCGCTGGAGCGCCTGGCGCAGGTGCGCAATCTCCCCGGGCTCGGTAACGCCTAAAGCCCGCCAACCCAATCCCTCAACCAGGAGCAAAAAAGTGGAATCGACCTCTCCCGACTCATCGGTGTACAAGCTTCCGCCCGAGATACTCGAGTATCAGGAACTGGCCAAGCGCCTGGTGCGCGAGGAACTGCTGCCGCTGGAGCAGGAATACCTGGCGCACCCGGGGCACGCCTACGGCGTCAAGGAAACGATCAACCTGAAGGCGGTATTCAAGAAAGACGTGGTCGATCGCCTGGTCAAGATTTCGCGCGACACCGGCCTGTGGTACCTGATGGTGCCGGAAAAATTCGGCGGCTCGGGGCTGTCGATGCTGGCGCAGGTGGTGATACTCGAACAGTTCATGTACACGCCGGTGCCGTTTCCGTTCGCCAACGTGCCCAACATCCTGTACGAGTGCAAAGGCGAGCAGATCGAGCGCTTCCTCAAGCCGGTGATCGAGGGCGAAAAGACGACCTGTTTCGCGCAGACCGAGGCCAACGCGGGTTCGGATCCGGGCGGCATGATGCAGACCAAGGCGGTGAAAGACGGCAGGCACTGGGTGCTGAACGGCACCAAGATGTGGATATCGATGGCGGCGGAATCCGACATCATCATGGTGCAGGCCGTCACCGACCCCGCCCTGCGCCAGCGCGGCGGCATCACCATGTTCCTGGTCGATCGTCGCAATCCCGGCGTCCATGTCGAGGAACCCGGGCAAAGAACCTGGCTCGGCCCCAAGTCCGCGCAATACATCGTCCGCTTCGAGAACTGCCGCGTGCCCGAGGACAGCATCATCGGCGAAGTCGGCAAGGGCTTCAGCTTCGGGCAGAAATGGCTCACCATCCACGACCGGCTGCTGCGCGGACCCTATTGCCTGGGCAAGATGCAGCGCGGGCTGGACCTGTCGGTCGAGTGGGCCAAGCAGCGCGTCACTTTCGGCAAGCCGATTTCCGAGCGCCAGGCGATACAGTGGCGCCTGGTGGACATGTATATCGACATCACGGCGCTGCGCTCCATGACTTACGAAATGGCGGCGCGCGCGGACACGGGCGAGGACATCCGCGCCGAGGCGGCGCTGGTCAAGCTCACTTCCACCGAGTGGGGCACGCGCTGTCTGGATTCGGCGATCCAGGTCCACGGCGCCATGGGCGAGTCGCTGGAGCTGCCGCTCACCCTCTTTTACCGCTACGTGCGCCACGCGCAGATCGGCGGCGGCACCAGCGAGATCCAGCGCATGCTGATCGCGCGCAAGCTGCTCGGGAAGTAAGGCGGCGGTGAGCGCGGGCGTGACTTATCTACGGCTTGTCAAGTACGCTCGCGTGCCGCCAGAAACCTTGCGCGCTGCGCGCGCCAACCGTGTTTTCCGCGCGGATGAAAAGCGCATCCGCGCAAAAAACACGGTTAGGGTTAACACCCGTCGCGGTATGGGGGTTTTATACAAGATCGTTGATGGCGTGCGGATGCGCTTCTTATCCGCACGCCATCAACGATCCGCGCGGACGGCTTCTCGTCCGCGCAACTCTGCAGCCCCGCAACAACGCGGGCGCATTCTAGGGCGCAATGCAGAGGAGAG
>JAJZUK010000015.1 GCA_021847125.1 Pseudomonadota bacterium
ATAGAGCTCGCCGCCGCGCGCGCGCACTTCCTGCATATTGGATTTGAGTTTTTCCAGCAGCGCGTCGTTCGGCGCGACGGTGACCACCGGCATCTCCTTGGTCACCAGCGCGAGCGGCCCGTGCTTCAGCTCGCCCGCCGGATAGGCCTCGGCGTGGATGTAGGAAATTTCCTTCAGCTTGAGCGCGCCTTCGAGCGCGATCGGGTAGTGCAGGCCGCGCCCGAGGAATAGGGCGTGCTCGCGCTGCGCGAACTGCTCCGCCCAGGCGATGATCTGCGGCTCGAGCGCGAGCACGCTCGCGAGCGCGAGCGGCAGGTGGCGCAGGTTCTTCAGGTGACGCGCTTCGTCTTCGGGTGCGAGCCGCCCGCGCGACTTCGCCAGCGCGAGCGCGAGCAGGAACAGCGCGGCGAGCTGGGTGGTGAAAGCCTTGGTCGAAGCCACGCCGATTTCCACGCCGGCGCGGGTCAGGTACTTGAGCTCGGTCTGGCGCACCATCGCGCTCGAGGCGACGTTGCAGATCGCCAGGGTATGAACATGGCCGAGCGACTGCGCGTGCTTCAATGCGGCCAGGGTATCGGCAGTTTCGCCCGACTGCGAAATGACCACCACCAGCGCGCGCGGATTGGGCACGCTCACGCGGTAGCGGTATTCGCTCGCGACCTCCACCTGGGTCGGCAGACCGGCAACATCCTCGAGCCAGAATTTGGCGGCGAGGCCGGAGTAATAGCTGGTGCCGCAGGCAAGAATATGCACTGCGTCGATCGCGGCGAAAACATCCTTGGCCGCGTCGCCGAAAATGTCCGGCGCGATGTCGGCGACGCTTTGCAGCGTGTCGGCGATCGCTTGCGGCTGCTCGAATATTTCCTTCTGCATGAAATGGCGGTAAGGACCGAGCTCGACCGCGCCGGAATAAGCGCTGACCGTGCGCAGTTCGCGCGTGACCACCTTGCCGCTGGCATCGGCGATGGCATAGCGGCCCAGGCCGATATCTGCGACATCACCGTCTTCGAGATAAATGATCTGGTCGGTGGTTCCCGCCAGCGCCATCGCATCGGAGGCGAGGAAGGTTTCACCCGCGGTCTGTTTCACTCCGACGCCGAGGACGAGCGGGTTGCCCTGGCGCGCGCCGACCACGCGCTGCGGCTCCGCCTTGCAGAACACGGCAATCGCATAGGCGCCCTTGAGCTCCGCCGCCGCGCGCTGCACCGCCACGAACAGGTCGCCCGCGTAATGGCTGTGGATCAGGTGCGCGATGACCTCGGTGTCGGTCTGCGATTCGAAGGCGTAGCCCTGCGTTTTGAGGCGCGTGCGCAGTTCCTCGTAGTTCTCGATGATGCCGTTATGCACCACCGCGATTTCGTCGCGGCTGAATATCGGATGCGCGTTGACCGTGAGCGGCGCGCCATGGGTGGCCCAGCGCGTGTGGCAGATGCCGGTGGAGCCGCCGAGCCTGGACTCGCGCACCTGCGCATCGAGATCGGCCACGCGCGAGACGGTGCGCGCGCGCTTCAAGTGTCCGCCGCCGCTCGGGTCGTACACCGCGACGCCGCAGGAGTCGTAGCCGCGGTATTCGAGCCGGCGCAGCCCTTCGATCAATACCGGGACGATATCCCGCTTGGCTACCGCTCCGACGATGCCGCACATCTATTTCGACTCCTTGTTTTTCTTCACCGGCCGTGTCCAGCCGCTGATGGTGACTTGTTTCGCGCGCGAGACGGTGAGCGCATCTGCGGGTGCGTCGCGCGTGAGCGTGGTGCCCGCGCCCAGCGTGGCGCCGCGGCCAACGCGCACCGGCGCCACCAGCTGCGTGTCGGAGCCGATGAAAGCCCCGTCCTCGATCACGGTGCGGTGCTTGTTGACGCCGTCGTAATTGCAGGTGATGGTGCCGGCGCCGATGTTGACGTCGCGCCCGACCGTGGTGTCGCCGACATAGGCGAGATGGTTCGCCTTGGAGCGCGCCGCGATCTGGCTCGCTTTCACCTCGACGAAATTGCCGATGTGCACCTCCTCGGCGAGCTCCGTGCCCGGCCGCAGGCGCGCATACGGGCCGATGCGGCAGCGCGCGCCGATGTCGGCTTGCTGCAGATGGCAGAACGGCTCGATGCGCGTGCCCGCGGCGACCTTGACGTCGCGCAGCACGCAGTTCGCGCCCACGCTCACGCCTGCGCCGAGCTGGACTTCGCCCTCGAACACGCAATTGACGTCGATCGCCACGTCGCGCGCGCAGGCGAGGCTGCCGCGCACGTCGATGCGCGCCGGATCGGCCAGCGTGACGCCCTGCTGCATCAGGGCCGCCGCCGCTTGCGCCTGGAACACGCGCTCGAGTTCGGCCAGCTGCGCCTTGCTGTTGACGCCCAGAGTCTCCCAGGCGGCTGCCGGATGCGCCGAGTGCACCGGAACCTTGTCCTTGACCGCGGCCGCGACCACATCGGTGAGGTAGTACTCCTTCTGTGCGTTCTTGTTCTTCAGGCCCGCGAGCCAGGCTTTGAGCCGCGCGGTCGGCAGCACCATGATGCCGGTGTTGATTTCGCGCAGCGCGCGCTCGGCCGGACTCGCGTCCTTTTCCTCGACGATGCGTTCGATGCTGCCGCGGCTGCGCACGATGCGGCCATAGCCGTGCGGATCGGCCAGTTCGACCGTGAGCAGGGCCAGCCCCTTGCCCGCCGCGCGCTGCAGCGCCTGCAGCGTTTGCGCGCGCGTGAGCGGCACGTCGCCGTAGAGCACCAGCGTCGGCAGCTTCGGGTTCAAGTGCGGCAGCGCCTGCGCCAGTGCATGGCCGGTGCCCAATTGCGGCTCCTGCTTGGCCCAGATCAGGCCGGGCTCGGTGATGACCTCGCGCACGGCTTCGCCGCCATGGCCGTAGACGATGCAGATCACGCCGGGGTCCAGGCTGCGCGCGGTGGCGATCACATGCGCCAGCAGCGGCCTGCCCGCCAGCGGATGCAGCACCTTGGGCAGATCCGAGTGCATGCGCTTGCCCTGGCCGGCGGCGAGGATGACGACGTTCATGAATAGTTTGTTCTCTGGCGGAAGCCAAAATAATACCATGCGGCATTGCGCACTCGCCGCGCGCTGGGAGCGCGAGCACGCATCCAGATCCCGGCGGCGTCCGGCGGACTCGATCTGCGCTATCGCGCCAAGCTGCGCATCATGGAGGAGATCGCGCGCGACGACTTCGCGTTCGCGTTCGCCCTGGTCAACACCCACAACGCGGCGACACCCCTCGCGCGCGACGGCAACGACAGCCAGCGCGCGCTATCTCGATGGCCTGCTGCGCGGCGAGCTGATCGGCGCGGTTTCGCTGACCGAGCCCGCGGCAGGCAGCGATTTTCCGGCGATACGCACGCGTGCCGAGCGCGTCGCGGGCGGCTGGCGGCTCAACGGCGAGAAAGCCTGGCTCACCAACGGCGCCGCAGTCGACGTAATCGTGGTCTATGCGCAGACCGACGCGTCCGCGGGCGGCAAAGGCATCGCCGCTTTCGTCGTCGATGCGCGGCGCGCGGGCTTCGAGCGCGGCCCGGCCTACGGCTTGGCCGGCGCGCATGCGCTGGGCGCCGCCGGCTTCAAGCTGACCGATTATTTTGCCGCAGACGAAGACCTGTTCTATGCGCCGGGCACGGCGTTCAAGACCGCGCTCGCGAGCATCACCGGCGCGCGCATCTATGTCGCCGCGATGTGCTGCGGCATGGTGGAGGAGGCGCTGACGCTCGCGCTCGCGCGCAGCAGCGTCGGCGAGTCCCTGATCAAACGCCAGGGTCTGCGCTGGATGCTGGCCGATGCCGCCACCGACCTGGAGGCGGCGCGCCCGCTCAGCTACCGCGCGGCGCGCCTGCTCGAGGCCGGGGAGGACGCGGTGCTCGCCGCCGCCCATGCGAAAAAATTCGCCACGCGCATGGCCGAGCAGCGCCTGCCGCAGTGCATGCAGGTGTTCGGCGCCGAGGGGCTGATGGACGCGCACCCGCTGGGGCGCCATCTCGCCGCGGCGCGCGTGGCGCATTACGCCGACGGCACCACGGAGATTCAGAACGAGCGCATCGCCGCGTATCTGGGGCGCGGCCTGCCGGGCGAATCTTAGGGAAAGCCCTGATACTCCACGTTGGGGCCGGCAGCGGGGCACAGGCTCGTCCAAGCCCGAATTCCGCGCCTGCCGGCCGGCCTCGGTCTGTGAACCATTCACATTAAATATCTTGTTTAACTTGTTGTGTTTATATTAAAAATGTTGTAGCGTTATACGAGCGGCGCTATATCGATGCGCATTGCGTAAACGGGAGGCTTGCGTGCAGAACTTATATTTCGTCACCCAAAGTTTTTTGGACCGGAAGATATTAAGACTTTCGGCAGGGCTGTTCCTGGCGGCAATGCTGGCTGCGCTTACGGGCTGCGGCTCGGGCCAGGCGATCCCGCAGGTGTTTCCGACTCCCACCACCAGCGGCACCAGTGGGGTTCCCGTGGCGGGATCGATACAACTGCTGGCAAGCAGCTCGAACATCGCTTCTTCCGGAGCGAACACCGTGGGCCTGACCGCGGTCGTGCTCAGCGCTGCCAAGCAGACCATCGCCGGCGCGACCGTGACTATCACGGCAACGTCCGCATTAGGCACTGCCGAAACGGCGTATGTCGAACTTCCCGCCATAACCGATGCTGCCGGCTCGACCACGACCAAGCTGCATCTGGGCACCAACCGCACCAACCGCACGCTTACGATTACCGCCAGTGCCGACAACATCAGCACAACCAATAACATTGAGGTAGTCGGCACTGCAATCAAGATCAGTGGCAGCAGTTCCGTCGCGTTTGGCACCTCGACGACTCTTACTTTCTCGGTCAAGGATTCGGATGGAACTGCGCTGACCAATACCCCGGTGACTATCGCCTCGCAGTATGGGAACGCGGTCACGCCCACAATAGGCGCCACCGACTCCAAGGGGGAAATCCAGGCGACGGTCGTCGCGACCAAAACCGGCACAGGTGTCGACGCTAACCTTGATAGGATAACAGCCAGCGCAGCCGGAACCAGTGCGACTCAGACGCTTTCAATTAGCGCCGACAGTCTAGCGTTCCAGGCGCCCACGCTGGCCGCGACCGCCACCAGCATAGATATTCCACTCAACACTCCGACCGCGGTTTCGGTCAACTGGGCAACGGCCGGGGTGCCGCAGGTCAGCAAGAATGTGAATTTTTCCGTCAGCCGCGGTGCGATCACAGCCGCAGCGACAACGGATGCCGCCGGCAATACGCCCGGGGTCACCACTTCATCCACTACCGCGGGGCCGGCGATCATTACCGCTTCCACCACGGGGTCCGATGGCAGCCCCCTTGCGGCTACCCGCGAAGTCGTATTCGTCGCAACTAGCGCCAATACCGCTACATTGCAGGCCGTCCCCGGCACGATCCAGGTCAGCACAGGGACTGCATCCCAAACCAGCAACAGTTCGACGATTTCGGTACAGGTACGCGACGCGGCCAACAACCTAGTCAAGAATGCCGCTGTGAACTTTACCATTACCTTGGACCCCAGCAACGGCTCTCTTAGCTCAGGACAAGCGGTGACCGATGGCAACGGCTCCGCTTCGGTGACCTATACCGCGGGCGCGACCAGCAGCCCGGCCAACGGGGTGAATATTAGGTCCGAAGTAACCAAAGTGAATGGCGTTACGGTCCTCCCCGTGGGGTCAGTAGTCGGGACCACGGCCCTGACTGTCGCCAATCAACCACTGTTGGTCAGGCTGAATACGGACAACAAGATCATTTCGAACACCCCTCTTCCGACCTACTCCAAAACCTTCGCCGCGGTTGTCACCGACGCTAACGGCAATGCAAGCGTCGGCACCACGGTACGGTTTGGCCTGCGTCCGGGCAGATACTGGAAGGGCTATTACCAGTGGGTTTCCGCCGCAAAGAAATGGGTACAGATAATCACTACGCCCGGTCCCGATGACTTGCCTGCTGGCCCGGGTCGCTGCGCCAACGAAGACACAAACAACAACGGCCAGCTGGACAAGCCACCGGTCGTCGCAGTGAGTGAGGACTTCAACAATAATGGATCGCTCGACCCCGGCAACGTAGCGAGCATCACCGGCAGTAGCGTAACCGACGCTAACGGCATCGCCTACGCGACAGTGACCTACCCGAAGGGATACGCTACGTGGGTCGAAGAAATACTAGAAGCCCGCACTGGCGTTTCGAGCAATGATCCGCCGGCGCAATATACATACTCGCTCGAGGGTCTGGCGGCGGACTATACGGATGAAGTTACGGCGCCTCCGGGACAGTACAGCCCTTGGGGCGTTGGCTCGAAGAATACGACCCCGCCCGGTTACGGTGATTGCAGCAATTCGAACTAAGGATGAACTGCGTAGGGGCTGGACGCGAAAAGGCGGGCCCCGGTTCCACTGAACTCCGGGTCCAGCCCTTAAGTCGGCGGAACCTCTGACCGCGATAACGGGTTTAGCGGGGCTTCGATGACGCGCGACTGCCGCTAGCGCGGCAGGTCGGACGTCCCCATCAGGAACTCATCCACTGCGCGCGCGCACTGGCGGCCTTCGCGTATCGCCCACACCACCAACGACTGGCCACGGCGCATGTCGCCCGCGGCGAATACCTTCGAATTGGACGTCTGATAGCAGCCGGCACTGTCGGTCGTCGCCTTGACGTTGCCGCGCGCGTCCTGTTCCAGCGCCAGTTCTTCGATCAGTCCCTGCTGCACCGGGCCGAGAAAGCCCATCGCGAGCAGCACCAGGTCCGCCTTGAGCTCGAATTCGGAGCCCGGAATCTCGGCCATCTTGCCGTCTTTCCACGCGAGGCGCACCGCGATCAGTTTGTTCACCTTGCCGTTCGCGCCCTCGAAGCGTTTGGTCGCGACCGACCAGTCGCGCAGGCAGCCTTCCTCGTGCGAACTGGAGGTGCGCAGCTTGGTCGGCCAATACGGCCAGACCAGCGGTTTGTTCTCGTGCTCGGGAGGCTGCGGCAGCAATTCGAACTGCGTCACCGAGGCCGCGCCCTGGCGGTTGGACGTGCCGACGCAATCGGAGCCGGTGTCGCCGCCGCCGATCACCACCACGTGCTTGCCGGTCGCGGTGATCTGCCCTGCGACCTTGTCGCCGGCCACGATCTTGTTCTGCTGCGGCAGGAATTCCATGGCGAAATGCACGCCATCGAGCTCGCGTCCGGGAACCGGCAGGTCGCGCGGGCGTTCGGCGCCGCCGGATACGACCACGGCGTCGAATTCCTGCAGCAGTTTTTTCGCCGGCACTGCATTGGCGCCGCTGCCGCCGACACATTGGTTCACCTTGAACTCGACGCCTTCGGCGCGCATCTGTGCCACGCGCCGGTCGATCAGCTGCTTCTCCATTTTGAAATCGGGGATGCCGTAGCGCAGCAAACCGCCGATGCAGTCATTCTTCTCGTACAGCACCACATCGTGCCCGGCGCGCGCGAGCTGCTGCGCGCAAGCCATGCCGGCGGGACCGGAACCGACCACGGCCACTTTCTTGCCCGTCTTGCGCGCGGGCGGCAGCGGCGCGACCCAGCCCATCTCCCAGCCCTTGTCGATGATCGCGTGCTCGATCGACTTGATGCCCACCGGGTCGTTGTTGATGTTGAGCGTGCACGCCGCCTCGCACGGCGCGGGACAGACGCGGCCGGTGAATTCGGGGAAATTATTGGTCGAATGCAGCGTTTCCAGCGCCTCGCGCCAGCGCTGCTTGTAGACCAAATCGTTCCAGTCGGGAATGATATTGTTGACCGGACAGCCGCTGGTGCAGAACGGGGTGCCGCAGTCCATGCAGCGCGCGCCCTGCAGCCCCGCCTCCTGGTCGGTCAGGTGCAGTACGAATTCGTGGTAATGCTTCTTGCGCGACTCGGGAGCTTCGCTCGCCTCCTGCAGCCGCTGGTATTCCATGAAACCGGTTACCTTGCCCATTTACCTTAGTCCAATGTTCAGATGCATTTTCGCACGGAGCGTGGCCAGCGCCGCGAGCGCAGACAGTTTTCGCCAGTCCTGCGCGTGCGGCCGGCTTCGGCTCAGGCCGCGATCTTGCCGCCCTTCGCGGCCAGATCGCCGAGTGCGCGCCGGTACTCGTGCGGGAATATCTTGACGAATTTGCTGCGGTAGCTCGCCCAGCCTTCGAGCACTTTTTTCGCCTGCTCGCTGCCGGTGTACCTGGCGTGATTTTCCACCAGGCGCTTGAGCACGGCTTCGTCGGCTTGTCCGAGGTGCCACATGCCGCGCGCGAGCCTGCCCTCCTGCTCGGCTTCGGCCAGCAGCGGCTCCAACTGCACCATGGAGGTGTTGCAGCGCTGCACGAAAGTCCCGTCCTCGTCGAGCACGTAGGCGATGCCGCCGGACATGCCCGCGGCGAAATTGCGACCGGTCATGCCGAGCACCACCACCGTGCCGCCGGTCATGTACTCGCAGCCGTGGTCGCCGGTACCCTCGACCACTGTGGCGGCGCCGGAATTGCGCACCGCGAAGCGCTCGCCGGCGACGCCGCGGAAATAGGCCTCGCCCGCGATCGCGCCATAGAGCACGGTGTTGCCGACGATGATGTTCTCTCTCGGTTCGCCGCGGAACTTGGCCGAAGGCTGCACCACGATGCGACCGCCGGACAGGCCCTTGCCGCAATAATCGTTGGTGTCGCCGATCAAGTCGAGCGTAATGCCTTGCGCCAGGAACGCGCCGAAGCTCTGTCCGGCGCTGCCTGCGAACTTGATGCGTATCGCGTCATCGGGCAAGCCGGCGTGGCCATGGCGCCGCGCGACTTCCCACGACAACATCGTGCCGACGGTGCGGTTGATGTTGCGTATCGGCATGTCTATGGTGACCTTCTGGCCGCGTTCCAGCGCCGGCTGCGCGAGTTCGATCAGGCGGTGATCGAGCGCGCCGGCGAGACCGTGGTCCTGCTCCTCGCACTGGTGGCGCGGGACGTCGGCGCCGACTTGCGGCTGCGCGAATACGCGCGAGAAGTCCAGCCCCTTCGCCTTCCAGTGGGCTATGCCCTTTTTCATCTCGAGCAGGTCAGCGCGTCCAATCAGCTCGTTCATGCTGCGCACGCCGAGCGCGGCCATGATTTCGCGCGCCTCTTCGGCGACGAAGAAGAAGTAGTTGACCACGTGCTCGGGCTTGCCCTGGAATTTCTTGCGCAAGACCGGATCCTGCGTGGCCACGCCTACCGGACAGGTGTTGAGGTGGCACTTGCGCATCATGATGCAGCCTTCGACCACCAGCGGCGCGGTGGCGAAACCGAATTCGTCGGCACCGAGCATGGCGCCGATCACCACGTCGCGCCCGGTCTTGATCTGGCCGTCGACCTGCACGGCGATGCGGCCGCGCAGGCGGTTCAGCACCAGCGTCTGCTGCGTTTCCGCGAGTCCCAGCTCCCACGGCGTGCCGGCGTGCTTGATCGACGACCAGGGCGAGGCGCCGGTGCCGCCGTCGTGGCCGGAGATGGTGACGTGGTCGGACTTCGCCTTCGACACGCCCGCAGCCACCGTGCCTACGCCGACCTCGGACACGAGCTTGACGCTGATCGAAGCCTTCGGATTGGCATTCTTCAAGTCGTGGATCAGCTGCGCCAGATCCTCGATCGAATAGATGTCGTGATGCGGCGGGGGCGAAATCAGGCCGACGCCGGGCACCGAGAAGCGGATCTGCGCGATGTACTCGGATACCTTGTGGCCGGGGAGCTGGCCGCCCTCGCCGGGCTTGGCGCCTTGCGCCATCTTGATCTGGATCTGGTCGGCGCTCGCGAGATATTCCGCGGTGACGCCGAAGCGGCCCGAGGCAACCTGTTTGATTTTGGAGCGCAGCGAATCGCCTTCGTTGAGCGCGAGGTCGCGCACCACGTTCTGGCTGCCGATGCGCGAGGCAAGCGTCTCGCCGGATTTCGCCGGCGCATAGCGGCGCGGATCCTCGCCGCCTTCG
>JAJZUK010000016.1:0-8979 GCA_021847125.1 Pseudomonadota bacterium
CGTCGCGCACCATGTCCTCGACGAACTTCGGATTGTCGTAGGCGCGCTCGGTCACGAGCTTTTCGTCCGGGCGCTTGAGCAGCCCGTAGAGTTCGCACGAGGCCTCTTTCTCCACCACGTCGACGATGTCCTCGATCCAGACGAAGTCGTTGGTGCGCGCGGTCACGGTCACGTGCGAGCGCTGATTGTGCGCGCCGTAGGCGGAAATCTTCTTCGAGCACGGGCACAGGCTGGTCACCGGCACCAGCACCTTCATGGTGAAGCGCTGTTTGCCCTGGTCGACGTCGCCGATGAAGGTGACATCGTAGTCCATCAGGCTTTCGACCTTGGATACCGGTGCCGCCTTGTTCACGAAATAGGGGAAATTCATTTCGATGTGGCCCGACTGCGCCTCGAGCTTTTCCATCATCTCGCCCAGCATGCGCTTGAACGTGTCGACCGAGATCTCGCGCTCGTGCGCATTCAGGATCTCGACGAAACGGGACATGTGCGTGCCCTTGAAATGATGCGGCAGGCGCACGTACATGTTGAAATTGGCGACGGTGTGCTGCACGCCGCCCGAACGCTCGCTCACCTTGACCGGATGGCGGATCGACTTGATGCCGACCTGGTCGATGGCGAGCCGGCGCGTGTCTTTCGAGCTTTGCACGTCGGCGATGGTCACCGGATCGCGGGTATTCATGAGGGGGCCCTTCCATGGACGATTGCGGCGCAGGGGCCGCGGCAGATGCTGCATTTTACCATGATAGCCAGTCGCGGCCCGCGCTCAGGCCGGCAGACGCGCCCTAATCGCGGCAAGCAGCCCGGCCTTGTCCAAGCCGACTTCGGCCAGCAGCACGCCGGTATCGCCGTGATCGACGAAGCGGTCCGGCAAACCCAGGTGCAGCAGTTGCGGCGCCAGGCCGGCTGCGGCCAGACATTCAGCCACGGCGCTGCCGGCACCGCCCATGATCGAACCCTCTTCGACCGTCACCAGCAGCTCGTGCGTGCGCGCCAGCTGTTCCACCAGTGCGCGGTCCAGGGGCTTGACGAAGCGCATATTCGCGAGCGTCGCGTCGAGCTCCTCGGCCGCCTCGAACGCGCTCTGCAACATGCTGCCGAAAGCCAGGATCGCGATCCTGGCGCCCTGGCGGCGCAGCTCGCCTTTGCCCAGCGGCAGCGCCTGCATTTCCTTGCGGACTTCCACGCCCGGACCGCTGCCGCGCGGATAGCGCACCGCGGCCGGCGTATCGAGCTGGAATGCGGTGTAGAGCATTTGCCGGCACTCGTTCTCGTCGGCGGGCGCCATCACGGTGAGATTGGGAATGCAGCGCAGATAGGCGAGATCGAATGCGCCATTGTGCGTCGCTCCGTCGGCGCCGACCAAACCGGCGCGATCGAGTGCGAACACCACCGGCAGATTCTGGATCGCCACGTCATGGATCAGCTGATCGTAGGCGCGCTGCAGAAAAGTCGAATAAATCGCGACCACCGGCTTCACGCCTTCGCAGGCGAGCCCCGCGGCAAACGTCACCGCGTGCTGCTCGGCAATGCCGACGTCGAAATAGCGCCCGGGGAATTCCTGCGCGAAGCGCACCATGCCCGAGCCTTCGCGCATCGCCGGCGTAATGCCGACCAGGCGTGCATCCTGCGCCGCCATGTCGCACAACCAGTCGCCGAACACCTGCGTATAAGCCGGCTTGCCGCCCGATTTTCCGGCGACGATGCCCGCGTCGGGCTGGAACTTGGACACGCCGTGATAGAGCACCGGATCGGCCTCGGCCAGCTTGTAGCCCTGGCCCTTCTTCGTCACCACGTGCAGAAATTGCGGCCCCTTCAACTCGCGGATGTTCTTCAGCGTCGGAATCAGCGAGTCCAGGTCGTGGCCGTCGATCGGGCCGATATAGTTGAAGCCGAATTCTTCGAACATGGTCGAAGGTACCACCATGCCCTTGGCATGCTCTTCGACGCGCTTGGCAAGTTCCCATAACGGCGGCACCTTGCCCAGCACACGCTCGCTCGCCTTGCGCGCCGCACCGTACAAACCTCCGGACAAAAGCCGCGCAAGGTATTTGTTGAGCCCTCCGACCGGCGGCGAGATCGACATGTCGTTGTCGTTGAGCACGACCAGCAGGTCGGTATCCATCACGCCGGCATTGTTCATCGCCTCGAACGCCATGCCGGCCGACATCGCCCCGTCGCCGATAATTGCGACCGCGCGCTTGTCCTCCCCGCGCAGCCGCGCCGCCTGTGCCATCCCCAGCGCCGCCGAAATCGAGGTGCTCGAGTGCGCGGTGCCGAACGTGTCGTATTCGCTCTCCGAGCGCCGCGGAAAACCGGAAATGCCGCCGTGCATGCGCAGCCTGGCCATGCCCTCGCGCCTTCCGGTGAGGATCTTGTGCGCATAGGTCTGGTGGCCGACATCCCACACCAGGCGGTCACGCGGGGTATCGAACACATAGTGCAGCGCGATGGTGAGTTCCACCGTACCCAGATTGGACGACAGATGCCCGCCGGTCTGACTCACCGATTCGATGATGTAGGCGCGCAGTTCGTCTGCGAGCTGCGCCAGCTGGCGCCGATCCAGCGCGCGCAGCTCGCTCGGACTGTTGACGGTCTTCAGCAGCTCGTACATTGCCGGATCGTAATCCTGTTTGCCGCGCGGCTCATGCGCTGGTTCGCTATTCAATTTGGACTTTAAAAAATTCGAATCTAGAACTTGCGCAGCACGATGAAATCGGCCAATTCGCGCAGGCGCGCGGCCCTGGCGCCGAATGGCGACAATGCCGCGTGCGCCTCGGCACGCAGCTCCTCGGCCAACGCGCGCGCGCGCGCCAGCCCCAGTATGCTGACATAAGTCGGCTTCGCCTGCGCGGCATCCTTGCCGGCGGTTTTGCCGAGCGTGGCAGTGCTCGCGTCGCAGTCGAGCACGTCGTCCACCACCTGGAACGCGAGCCCCACCGTCTTGGCATAGCGTTCGAGCCGCTGGAATTCGTCCGGCGCGAGCCCGCTGCCGCAGCGCGCCCCCAGCACCGTTGCGGCGCGGATCAGCGCCCCGGTCTTGTGGATATGCATGAGTTCGAGCTCGGGCAGGTTGAGCGATTTGCCGACGCTGGCGAGGTCTATCGCCTGGCCGCCGGCCATGCCGCGCGAGCCGCTTGCGAGCGCCAGGATCTTCAGCATCTCGATTTGCGCGCTCGGGCTGTCCGCCAGCACGTGTTCGGCCAGAATCTGAAACGCGAGCGGCTGCAGCGCATCTCCCGCGAGCAAGGCGGTCGCCTCGTCGAATTCGATATGGCAAGTGGGCTTGCCCCGGCGCAGCACATCATTGTCCATGCACGGCAGATCGTCGTGGATCAGGGAGTAGGCATGGATCATTTCGACTGCGGCCGCCACGACTTCCACGCGTGCCGGATCGGCGCCAGCCAACTCGCCCGCGGCGAAGGAGAGCAGCGGGCGCACGCGCTTGCCGCCGCCAAGCACCGCATAGCGCATGGCGCGATGCAGACGCTCGGGCACGATCTCCGGCGCGGGCAGGAAACGCTGCAACGCGGCTTCCATGCGCGTCTGGATCGCAACCATCCAGGCGGCGAAATCACTCGTCTTGTTCGGCACCAGGAAACGCTTGGAGAGTATTGGCTTCGAGCATCTGCACTTGCTGCTGGGCCTGCGCGAGCTTGGCCTGGCAGTATTGCGCCAGTTCCAGTCCGCGCTTATGCGCAGCCAGGGATTGCTCCAGGGAGAGCTGCCCCGATTCCATCCCGGCGACGAGCTTTTCCAGCTCGGCCAGCGCGGCTTCGAAGCTCGGAGACTCGCCGCCGGCGGAAGTTGACTTGGGCGACTTGGACATGATGTCGATAAAACCTTATAAAACGAGAAAATAGCTGAACTCCACCCTGCCAGTCAAATCAAAAACACGGTAAAATTATGAAATATTGGCCTTTTGCCGACTGAATTGCTGTGCGCGTCGCGCACCAGTCAAGCGAGGTTAAGTAATGTCCGATATCGCCAACCCGTCAAAACTCAAGCAAAGCAGCCCGCAGCTCCCCGTCTCCTGGTATTTCGACCAGCAGATGCTCGAGCTCGAGCAAAGGCTGCTGTTCGAGAACGGCCCGGGCTATATCGGCCACGAGCTGATGGTGCCTAACGAAGGGGACTATCACAGCCTCGCGTGGATGGACCATGCCAAGCTGCTGATCCGCAACGCGCAGGGCGTCGAGCTCCTGTCCAATATCTGCCGCCATCGCCAAGCGATCATGCTCGAAGGTCGCGGCAATGCGCGCAACATCGTCTGCCCGCTGCACCGCTGGACTTACGATACGCGCGGCGAGCTGCTGGGCGCACCGCACTTTCCCGACAATCCCTGCCTCAGCCTGCCGAAGACGCCGCTGCAGAACTGGAACGGGCTGCTGTTCGCGGGCAAGCGCGGCGTCGCGCAGGATCTCGCCGGGCTGCGCGAACGCGCGGATTTGGATTTCTCCGGCTACATGCTCGACCGCGTGCACATCCACGAGTGCAATTACAACTGGAAGACGTTCATCGAGGTCTACCTCGAGGATTACCACGTCGTGCCGTTCCATCCCGGCCTGGGCAATTTCGTCACCTGCGACGACCTCGAGTGGCAATTCGGCGAGCGCCACTCGGTGCAGACCGTGGGCATCAACAACCGCCTCGCCAAAGCCGGCACTGCGACCTACGCGCGCTGGCACAAGGCGGTGCTCGACTACTACCAGGGCGAGATTCCGCCCCACGGCGCGATCTGGCTCACGCTCTACCCGAACATCATGATCGAGTGGTACCCGCATGTGCTGGTGGTGAGCACCGTACATCCGCGCAGGCCGCAAGCGACCACCAACGTAGTCGAGTTCTACTATCCCGAAGACGTGGCCCTGTTCGAACGCGAATTCATCGAGGCCGAGCAGGCAGCCTACTGGGAAACCGCGATCGAGGACGACGAGATCGCGCTGCGCATGGACCGCGGCCGCCGTGCGCTGATGCAGCAAGGCATCAGCCAGGCCGGGCCGTACCAGTCGCCGATGGAAGACGGCATGCTGCATTTCCACGAATACCTGCGGCGCGAACTGGGCAAGCCTGTCTGACGCCCCGCGCAGCCGCTGCCGGCACTCCGCTATCGCCCAGCCATCCAGAACATTTCGCCGAGAACATCTATGCCGCATACCACTTTGGTCAGCACCGCAGAACTCGCCGCGCACCTAGCCGATCCCGCGTGGCTGGTGTTCGACTGCCGCCACGATCTCGCCAAGCCGGAATCCGGCGCGCAGGAATACGCGAGCGCGCACATTCCCGGCGCACGCTTCATGCACCTGGACCGCGATCTCTCGGCGCCTGCCACAGGCAAGAACGGCCGCCATCCTTTGCCCGATCCGCAGGCCTTCGCGCGCACCCTGGCGGGCGCCGGCGTCGACGCGAACAAGCAAGTCGTCGCCTATGACGCGCAGACCGGCGTGTATGCCGCGCGGCTGTGGTGGATGCTGCGCTGGCTGGGACATGAAAACGTCGCCGTGCTCGACGGCGGCTACGCCAAGTGGACGAAGGAAGCGCGGCCGCTGAGCAGCGTCGTGCCGCAGCCCGCAGCTGCTCATTTCAGCGGCCGGCCGCGCGCCGTTCCGATAGACGCGGCCGATTTGCTGGGATCGCTCGGCCATACCGGCCGCGTGCTCATCGACGCGCGCTCGCCCGATCGTTTCCGCGGCGAGAACGAAACCCTCGATCCCATAGGCGGCCGCATTCCGGGCTCCATTAACCGCTTTTTCCGCGAAAACCTGGACGCGGCCGGGTGCTTCAGGCCCGCAGCGGAACTGCATCAGGCTTTCTCCGCCCTGCTGGGCAAGCTGCCGCCGCAAGCCGTCGTGCATTCCTGCGGCTCCGGCGTGTCCGCCTGCCACAACCTGCTCGCCATGGAAATTGCCGGTCTGCCGGGATCCCGGCTTTACCCGGGATCCTGGAGCGAGTGGTGCAGCGACCCTGCCCGCCCGATCGCAAAGGGCTGAAGCGCTCGCCCGCCAGGGCAGGCGCAGCACCCCGCCCTTGGGCGCATTAGTCAGCGCAAGTCCGTGCTCGCCGATCTGATCCTGCTGGTTCATTTCGCGCTGGCCGCGTTCATCGTCCTGGGCCTGCCGCTGGTGTGGCTGGGCGCCTGGCGCGCCTGGAACTGGACACGCAATCGCGCCTGGCGCTACGCGCATGCCGCAGCCATCGTGGTGGTCGCGGCCGAGGCCCTGGCTGGCAGCCTCTGCCCGCTGACGCGCTGGGAAGACGCCTTGCGCGCCGAAGCCGACGGCAGAAGCTTCGTCGGCCGCTGGATTGCGCGGCTGCTGTACTACGACTTCCCCGAATGGGCCTTCACCCTGGCCTATGTCGTGTACGCGCTGGCGACGCTGGCGAGCCTGCGCTTGATCGCACCGCGCGCGCCTTCCCGCGCCGGCCGATAACAGGCTAGAATTTTGACCCTATGACTACCAGCCATCCGGAACAGCAGTATCTCGACCTGCTGCGCCATGTGATCGAACAGGGCGCGAAAAAGAGCGACCGCACCGGCACCGGCACGCTGTCGGTGTTCGGCTGGCAAATGCGTTTCCCGCTGACGCCTTTCCCCTTGCTCACCACGAAGAAGCTGCACCTGAAGTCGATCGTTCACGAGCTGCTGTGGTTCCTGCAGGGCGATACCAACGTGCGCTACCTGCGCGAACACGGCGTGAGCATCTGGGACGAGTGGGCCGATGCCGACGGCGAGCTCGGGCCGGTGTACGGTTCCCAGTGGCGCAAGTGGAAGGCGCCGGACGGGCGTTCGATCGACCAGATCGCGCAACTGATCGAGGGCATCAAGAAGAATCCCGATTCGCGCCGCCACATCGTCAGCGCCTGGAATCCGGCCGATATCGAGCGCATGAAGCTTCCGCCCTGCCATGCGCTGTTCCAGTTCTATGTCGCGGACGGCAGGCTTTCCTGTCAGCTGTACCAGCGAAGCGCTGATTTGTTCCTCGGCGTGCCCTTCAATATTGCGTCCTATGCGCTGCTGAGCTTGATGGTGGCGCAGGTGTGCGGGCTGCAGCCGGGTGAGTTCGTGCATACGCTGGGCGACGCGCATCTGTACCTCAACCACCTGGATCAGGCGCGCGAGCAGCTTGCGCGCGCGCCGCGACCATTGCCGCTGATGCACCTCAACGCGGCGGTGAAAGACATCTTCGGCTTCCGCTACGAAGATTTTCGCCTGGAGGGCTACGAGCCGCATCCTGCGATCAAGGCGCCGATCGCCGTCTGATGCCGCAAGCCGCGCCACTGTGATCGAGCCGGCCAGCCCTGCGCAGCACCGCGTGTCGCCGGCGGCGGGGACCGCCCGCATTTGCCTCATCGCCGCGCTGGCGGCGAACCGCGTCATCGGCAAAAACAACACCATGCCCTGGCACCTGCCCGCCGATCTCAAGCGCTTCAAGGCCCTGACGCTGGGCCATCCGGTGCTCATGGGCCGCAAGACCTACGAATCCATAGGCAAACCGTTGCCGGGGCGGCGCAACCTGGTGATCACGCGCAATCGCGACTACAGCGCCCCGGGCTGCGAGGTGGTGCACTCGCTCGACGCGGCGCTCGACGCCTGTCCCGGCGCGGAGGTGATTTTCATCATCGGTGGCGCCGAACTGTACCGCCAGGCGCTGCCGCGCGCGCAGCGCCTGGAGTTCACCGAAATCCATGCCGAGTTCGATGGCGACACGCGCTTCCCGCAGTTTGCATCGGATCAGTGGCGCGAAACCGCACGCGAATGCCACGGCGCCGAAGCCGGCGCGCCCTTCGCTTACGATTTCGTTCGCTACGAGCGCATCGCCTGAAAATCCATCCGGCTGCGCTTGACCAACACGGCACGCTTTGCGCGAAAGCTCGACCGGATCTGCCGCGTCGGCCGGAAATGGGCCCTTAATTCGGCCCTTAATTCTTGTGTGCGGCCGGACCCGTTTCTGGTATAATGCAAGCGCAGGAATGTAAGGCAGTGGAATTGCTGGTCCGTCGTAGCCGCGTTAGCGGTACTCCTCAGGTCGTCGTTTTCCTCCCTGTAGTTCTCGCATTCGGGCGCAAGCCTATTTCAATTTTTATCTAGGAATATTAGACATGAGTACAGGTACCGTTAAATGGTTCAACGACGCCAAGGGTTTCGGCTTTATCACCCCCGACGGCGGCGGCAAGGATCTGTTCGCGCACTTCTCGGCGATCCAGGGCAATGGCTTCAAAAGCCTGCAGGAAAACCAGAAAGTGAGCTTCGACATCACCGCCGGCCAAAAAGGCGATCAGGCGATCAACATCAAGCCGATCGAGTAATAAGAGCCTATTTCGAAACGAGGGGATATCTCCCCTCGTGCTCCCCTAAATCGGGGAGCCATTTCGGTAATTCTGAAATGGCCTCTAAGTCGGTTTGAGTGAAAAAAGCCCGGGCGACCGGGCTTTTTTTTCGTCCGCGCCGCCCAAGCTCGGCGGTCTGCTCCTGCCGCCGGCGCGCTACCCCAGCCGCACGCAATCCACGTGATAGCGCCCGTCCTCGGCTTTCACCAGGCCGTGGATATCGGTCTCGAATCCGGGAAAGCGCGTGTTGAAATCGCGCGCGAACTGCAGGTAGCGCACGATGGTGGAATTGAAGCGTTCGCCCGGGATCAGCAGCGGAATGCCGGGCGGATAGGGCGTGACCAGAACGCTGGTGACGCGGCCTTCAAGATTGTCGATTTCGACCCGGTCGATCTCGTGGTGCGCCATCGCCGCGAACGCATCCGAGGGCTTCATTGCCGGCTGCATGTCCGACAGATACATCTCGGTAGTCACGCGCGCCACATCGTTCGCCCGATACATGCCGTGGATCTGTTCGCACAGGTCGCGCAGGCCCATTCTCTCGTAGCGCGGATGTTTCTGACAGAATTCCGGCAGCGCGCGCCAGACTGGCTGGTTCTTGTCGTAATCGTCCTTGAACTGCTGCAGCGCCGTTACCAGCGTGTTCCAGCG
>JAJZUK010000016.1:8989-9805 GCA_021847125.1 Pseudomonadota bacterium
ATGATGAAGAACGAATACAGCCCGGTCTTTTCCACGATCACGCCGTGCTCGGCCAGATACTTGGTGACGATGGCCGCCGGAATGCCGGTCTTGGCGAACTTGCCCGACACGTCCAGCCCCGGGGTGATCACCGTGGCCTTGATCGGATCGAGCATGTTGAAGCCGGGCGCCAGATTGCCGAAGCCGTGCCATTTGTCATTGGCCTTGAGCACCCAGTCCTCGCGCGAGCCTATGCCCTCGGCGACGATCTTCTCCGGCCCCCACACCTTGAACCACCAGTCCTTGCCCCATTCGGCATCGACCTTGCGCATGGCGCGGCGGAAATCGAGCGCCTCCAGGATCGATTCCTCCACCAGCGCGGTGCCGCCGGGCGGTTCCATCATCGCCGCCGCCACGTCGCAGGACGCGATGATCGCGTATTGCGGCGAGGTCGAAGTGTGCATGAGGTAGGCCTCGTTGAAGGCGTGGCGGTCGAGCTTCTGCGTCTGCGATTCCTGCACCAGGATCTGCGACGCCTGCGAAATACCGGCGAGCAGTTTGTGCGTGGAGTGGGTAGCGAAAATGATCGAATCTTTGGTGCGCGGGCGGTCCTTGCCTATGGCGTGCATGTCCTTGTAGAACTCATGGAACGTCGCATGCGGCAGCCAGGCCTCGTCGAAGTGCAGCGTGTCGATGGAGGAATTCAGGGTTTGTTTCAGCATCTCGACGTTGTACACCACGCCGTCGTAGGTGCTCTGGGTAATGGTGAGGATGCGCGGCTTTTTGCGCTTTGCCGCGCGCGCGAACGGATTGGCCTCGATCTTCTTTTTGATGTTC
>JAJZUK010000017.1 GCA_021847125.1 Pseudomonadota bacterium
CGTGCCCGGGGTGAGCTGCAAACTCCCGGGCGGCGCGTTCTACGCCTGGCCCAACGTGACCGAAGCCTGCCGCATGATCGGCGCCAGGGACTCCGAAGAGCTCAGGAAACGCCTGCTCAATGAAGCCGGGGTGGCGGTGCTTGCCGACATCCATTTCGGCGCGCGCGTACCGGGCGAGGGCCAGCACATCCGTTTTTCCTATGCGGCGTCCAACCAGGCAATCGAGGCAGGCGTCGCGCGCATGGCCGAATTCATCCGCGCGAATAGTCGCTGACGTGGACGCGCGGCCCAGCGTCACGGTAGCCGCCGTGATCGAACGCGGCGGGCAATTCCTGCTGGTCGAGGAAGAGGACGAGGGGCGCATCGTGTACAACCAGCCGGCCGGGCATTTGGAGCCGTTCGAATCGCTGGTGCAGGGCTGCGGGCGCGAAGTGCTGGAGGAGTCGGCCTGGCATTTTCAGCCGTGCGAGCTGGTCGGCATCTATCGCTGGCGCAAACCGGATTCCGCATCCGCTCCCGGCATGACTTATCTGCGCTTCGCATTTTGCGGCGAACTGGGCGAACACGAGGCCGCGCGTGCGCTGGATACCGGCATCGTGCGCGCGGTCTGGCTCAAGCCTGAGGAGATACGCGCCTTGCGCGAGCGCCATCGCAGCCCGCTGGTGCTGCGCTGCATGGAGGACTATCTCGCCGGCAGGCGCTATCCGCTGGATGCGCTGATCGAGTATGCATAGCTGCAGGGCCGGCAGTTTTGCGCTGCTCGGCATGCTCGCCCTGCCGGGACTGGCTGCGCATGCCGACGAAGTGACGATCTGCTACAACTACGGCTGTTACGCCAGGGCGCCGGTGGACTACAGCCAGGCGCAGCTGGCGCCGCTGCAGAAGATGCTGGCGGCGGCGGGCGACGCGCGCGCCGAGCGCGCAGCGATTGCCGCAGTCATCGGCCGCATGTACGCGATTGCGGGAGAGCAGACGCCGGTATGGCGCGACAAGGGCGGCAACTATGCCGACGGCGGCGAGAACGGAAAGATGGACTGCATCGACCATTCGACCAATACCACCGCCTTTCTGCGGCTGCTGCAGGCGCACGGCTGGCTCCGCTTTCACGACGTGATGGAACCGCTCCTGCGCCGGCGCTTCTTCTTCGCCGATCACTGGACCGCGCGCATACGCGAGCGGGAAACGCAGCAGGTGTACGTCGTCGACAGCTGGTTTTTCGACAACGGCCATCCGGCGGCGGTGTTGCCGGTCGAGGACTGGCTTGCCGGCAGGACGCCGCGTGTCCAATAAGGAAAAAATCATCGTCGGCATGTCCGGCGGCGTGGATTCCGCAGTGGCAGCGCTGCTGTTGAAGCGCGCGGGTTTCAAGGTCGTCGGCCTGTTCATGAAGAACTGGGAGGACGACGACGATGACGAATACTGCTCTACGCGCCAGGACCTGATCGACTGCGCCGCGGTGGCCGACGTGATCGGCATCGAGCTGGAAGCGGTCAATTTCGCCGCCGAATACAAGGAACGCGTGTTCAGCGCTTTCCTCGCCGAGTACCAGGCGGGGCGTACGCCCAATCCGGACGTGCTGTGCAATGCCGAAATCAAATTCAAGGCTTTTCTCGATCATGCCCTCGCGCTCGGCGCCGGGCGCATCGCCACCGGGCATTACGCGGGCGTCCGTCGTGTGGACGCCGGCGTTGGTGGAAACGATGCCGGCGTGCGTTGCGTGGGCAGCGGCGGCGGAGCAAGGCGTTTCGAACTGCTCAAGGCGGCGGACCGGAGCAAGGACCAGAGCTATTTCCTGCACCGCCTGAGCCAGGCGCAGCTCGAACGCGCGCTGTTTCCTTTGGCGCAGCTGCACAAGACCGAGGTGCGCAGGATAGCCAAGGACGCCGGCCTGCCGGTGCACGCCAAGAAAGACTCGACCGGCATCTGCTTCATCGGCGAGCGCCCGTTCCGTGAATTCCTCAACCGCTATTTGCCGCGCACGCCCGGTGCGATACGCACGCCCGAAGGCCGGGTGATCGGCGAGCATGTAGGCCTGGCATTCTACACCATAGGACAGAGGAAGGGCATAGGCATAGGCGGCGTGAAGGGCGGCGGGGCCGAAGGCGAGGCCTGGTATGTGGCGGGCAAGGACATGGCCAGGAACGAACTTCTGGTGGTGCGCGGCCACGATCACCCGCTGCTGCAGCGGGACAGCCTGCGCGCGGCGGATTTGTCCTGGATCAGCGGACATGCGCCGGATGCAGCCCTGGCCTATGCGGCGAAGACACGCTATCGGCAGGCCGACGCGCCCTGCCGCATTTCCCTGCCCGGAGCGGGTGTCTGTGAATTCAGCTTCGAGCAACCGCAGTGGGCGATCACGCCGGGTCAGTCGGCGGTGCTGTACCAGGGCGAGGTGTGCCTGGGCGGCGGGGTAATCCAGTAAATACTATTTGCCTGGCTTGCCCGCGGCAGGCTGTGCGTCCTGCGGCGCGGTATCGGCAAACGACGCGCGCTCGGCCAATTTTGCCGCGAGTCGGGCGAGGTTCGGATGCAGTACGCGCCAGTCGTATTGGCCGTGGCGGAAGTCGAGATAGCCGAGCGCGACGCCGCAGGCGATGTCGGCCAGCGTAAATGCATTGCCGGTGCACCAGGGCTTGTCCGCCAGATCCCGCGCCATCACCGCCACGCCGCGCTCGATCTTGTCCATCTGGCGCTTGATCGCGGCTTCGCTTTTCTGCTTCGCCGGACGGCGGCGCTCCATTACCACCGCGACCGCGGCGTCGAGCACGCCGTCGGCGAGCGCTTCCCAGCGCTTGACTTCGATTTTCTCGCGGTTGTTGGCGGGGATCAGCCGGCTGATCGGGGACACGCTGTCGAGGAATTCGACGATCACGCGCGAGTCGAACAGGGTGCTGTCGTCCTCGAGCACCAGCACCGGCACCTTGCCCAGCGGGTTGGCATCGGCGACCCGGGATTTCTCGCTCCAGGGATCGTCCAGCTCGAAGCTGTATTCGATCTTTTTTTCGACCAGCACGATACGCGCCTTGCGCACATAGGGGCTGGTGAGAGAGCCGAGTAATCTCATTGTGAATACGCTGCGAGTCGTCTGCTGAAGGGGATGAATTATAACATCGACCCCGTTTGCCTCTGAGACCTTGGAGCCTGTGCGCATGATAAAATGAGTTTTGCCGCGTAATTGTCAAAGACTGCAAAATGCCCTCGCCGCTCAGCGCGCTTTCGCCCCTCGACGGGCGCTACCACAAGCAACTCGCCCCGCTTACGGCGTATTGCAGCGAGGCGGCGCTGATCCGCTATCGCGTGCGGGTCGAGATCGAATGGCTGATCGCGCTGGCGCAGGAACCCGGGGTGACCGAAGTGCGGCCCTTTTCTGCGGCGACGGTGAGCGACCTGCGCCAGGCGGCGGCCGACTTCGCCGAAGCCGACGCCGCGCGCGTCAAGGAAATCGAGGCCCGCACCAACCACGACGTCAAGGCGATCGAGTACTGGCTGAAGGAGCGCTTCGCCGCGCACGCCGAGGTGGCGGCGGCGGCCGAGTTCATTCATTTCGCCTGCACCTCGGAGGACATCAACAATCTCGCGCACGCGCTGATGGCGAGCGACGCGCGCGAGAAAGTGTTGCTGCCGGCGCTGGACCAGGTGATCGACAAGCTGCGCGCGCTCGCGCACGAGCTCGCCGAGGAGCCCATGCTCGCGCGCACCCACGGCCAGGCGGCTACGCCCACGACCCTGGGCAAGGAGATGGCCAACGTCGTGCACCGGCTGCGCCGCGCGCGCGCGCGCATCGCCGCGGTCGGCCTCATGGGCAAGATCAACGGCGCCGTGGGCAACTACAACGCGCACCTCGCCGCCTACCCGGGGCTCGACTGGGAGGGCTTGGCGCGCAGATTCGTCGAGGCGCTGCGCCTGGAGTTCAATCCCTATACCACGCAGATCGAGCCGCATGATGCGCTGGCCGAACTGTTCGATGCCTGCGCGCGCGCGAACACCATCCTGATCGATCTGGACCGCGACATCTGGGGCTATGTCTCGCTCGGCTATTTCAAGCAGAGGGTGATCGCGGGCGAGGTCGGCTCCTCCACCATGCCGCACAAGGTCAATCCGATCGATTTCGAGAACTCAGAGGGCAACCTGGGGCTGGCCAATGCCGTGCTGCGCCACCTGTCGGACAAGCTGCCGCTGTCGCGCTGGCAGCGCGACCTGACCGATTCAACGGTGCTGCGCAATGTCGGCGTCGCGTTCGGCTACAGCCTGCTCGGTTTTGTCTCCTGCCTCAAGGGCTTGAACAAGCTGGAGGCGAATCCGGCTGCTTTGCGCGCCGACCTCGAAGCGACCTGGGAAGTGCTGGGCGAGGCGGTGCAGACCGTGATGCGCCGCTACGGTCTGCCCGAACCCTACGAGCAGCTGAAGGCGCTCACCCGCGGCAAGGGCATCACGCGCGAGTCGCTGCAACAATTCATCGCGCAGCTCGCGATCCCCGAGGCGGAGCGCCAGCGCTTGCTTGCGCTCGCGCCCTGGACCTACATCGGCAAGGCGGCGGAACTGGCCAAGCGCATCTAGCTGCCGGCGCGAAGCCGGAAATGTTTTCCGGCATTTGGAATAAAATCGCAGGCCACGCTGTTCATGGCAGGAGTCCGTGCCGACTCGGGGTGGGCCGGCTTGGGCCGGTTGCCGCAAATTCACTCTGCCCGGCCGGCGGGAACCGGGTGCGCTCGGGCCCCTCTAATCGCAGGGTGGTGCACGCCCTACAATAATCGATGTTCACAAGGAGCATTCATGCAGTCATTGCTAAAGCCGTTTGCAGGTCTGGTACTCGTCGCCGGCGTCGTCGGCGCCGCTCATGCGCAAAGTCCGTTCGCCAAGCCCGAGCAGGCGATCAAGTATCGTCAGTCGGCGATGTTCATCATGGCGCAGCATTTTGGCCGCATCGGAGCGGTGGTCAAGGGCGAGCGTCCCTACAACAAGGATGAAGTGGCCAAGAACGCAGCCGTCGCGGCTGAAATGTCCAAGCTGCCGTGGGAAGGATTCGCCGCCGGTACGGACAAGGGCGAAACCCATGCCAAACCCGAGATCTGGACCAATGCGGCGAAATTCAAATCGGATGCGGAGAAAATGGAGCAGGAAATGGGCAAGCTCGCCCAGGTTGCCAAAGGCGGCGACCTGAATGCAGTCAAGGCGCAGTTCGGCGCCACCGGCAAGGCCTGCAAAGCCTGTCACGACGACTTCAAGAAGAAGGATTAGTTTTTCGGTCCGAGAAGAAAGCCGGGCTTGCCCCGGCTTTTTTTACGCCCCGGGAAGCTTGAGCAACAGGTATACGCCGGCAGCGCAGGCGGCCAGCAACAGCGCTGCGAGCCAGGTGCTTCCGCGGCTTGGCGCACTTTCGCCGAGGCCGGCGGGGGCATCCTTGTAGCCGGTGAACATGGACTTGACCAGGTTTTCGCGCTTGTGAAAAAAGTAAAATGCGACAGCCGCCAAATGCAGGCCGATCAGCACATACAGCAGCTCGATGTTCAGGTGATGGATGCCGGTGATGCGGTCGCTTAAAGCCTTGCTCACCAGCTTCGCCAGCGGGCCTTCGGTGGCAATGTCGTCGTTGGCGAACAGGCCGGTTCCAGCCTGTAGCAGCAGCACGCCCAGCATCGCGATCACCGACCAGCCGCCCGCAGGATTGTGGCCGAGGTGCCGCCCGGCTTCATTCCTGCGCAGGGCTTGCAGATAGGCGACTGCCGCAATCGGGCTGCGCACAAAGGACGCGAAGCGCGCGTGCCGGCCGCCGAAAAATCCCCACAGGACGCGGAACAGCACCAGGGTGAGAATGGCGTAGCCGCTCAGCATGTGGAGCTGCATGGCGTTGCCGCCGAGTGTCGCGCTGACCCAGGACACCACGACCAACAGCGCCAGCAGCCAATGAAACAGCCGCGACGGCAGATCCCATACCAGAATCTTGCTCATGGGCCGTTTCCTGCGGAGGCGCGTTCGCCGGCGTCGGCTCCCCGCGCCGCGTTAGACCACCGCTTCCTGCTTTTCCTTTTTCGGCGGCCGGATGAACTGTTCGCGCGACACGCCCAGCCATTTCACGATCGGCGCCATGACCAGCACCGAGGAGTAGATGCCGAACAGAATGCCGATGGTGAGCGCCAGCGCGAAGTAATGCAGCGCGGCGCCGCCGAACAGCAGCATCGACAGCACCATGGCCTGGGTACAGCCGTGGGTGATGATGGTGCGCGAAATGGTGCTGGTGATGGCATTGTCGATGATCTGCGTGACCGAGGCTTTGCGCATTTTGCGGAAGTTTTCGCGCACCCGGTCCGCGATCACGACCGACTCGTTTACCGAATAGCCGAGCACCGCGAGCACGGCTGCAAGCACCGGCAGGGAGAATTCCCACTGGAACAGCGCAAAGCAGCCGAGGATGATGATGACGTCGTGCAGATTGGCCACGATTGCGGCTACGGCGAAACGCCACTCGAAGCGCAGCGCGAGATAGGCCATGATGCCGAGACAGACGACGACCAGCGCCGTCGCGCCGTTCTCCGCCAGTTCGCGCCCGACCTGCGGGCCGACGAATTCCACGCGCCGCAGCTGCACGCCCTTGTCCTCGGCCGAGAGCGTGTCCATGACCTTCTTCGACAGGTCGGCACTCGATTGCCCGGCCTTGAGCGGCATGCGGATCAGCACGTCGCGCGAGGAACCGAAATTCTGCACCGAGGTATCGGCGTAGCCGGCCTTTTCCAGCGCGGTGCGCACCTTCTCGGTTTCGGCTGAGTGGTCGTAGGCGAGTTCGATCACCGTGCCGCCGGTAAACTCGATGGAGTAGTGCAGCCCGCGCGTGGCGAGGAAGAACACCGCCAGCAGGAAGGTGATCAACGAAATGATGTTGAACACCAGCGCATGGCGCATGAACGGGATGTCTTTGCGGATCTTGAAGAATTCCATGCTTAACCCCGGTTTTGGCTAATGCGCAACGAACGCGCGGACGATCTGGGTGCGGTGACTCTGGCCATGGCTAGCGCACTACTTCCATGAGGTATTCCCGATCGCGAGCTTCTCCAGCCGGCGGCGCGAGCCGTAACTCAGGTTGACCACCGCGCGCGATATCACCACGGAGCTGAAGATCGAGGTCAGGATGCCGAGGCAGTGCACCACGGCGAATCCGCGAATCGGGCCGGAGCCGAATACCAGCAGCGCGAGGCCCGCGATCAGCGTGGTCACGTTGGAGTCCAGAATCGTGCCGAAGGCGCGCTCGTAGCCCGCATGGATTGCGGCCTGCGGCGAGGCGCCGTTGCGCAGTTCCTCGCGGATGCGCTCGTTGATCAGCACGTTGGCGTCGATGGCCATGCCCAGCGTGAGCGCGATGGCCGCGATGCCGGGCAGCGTCAGCGTTGCCTGCAGCAGCGACAGGATGGCCACCAGCAGCAGCAGATTGGATGACAGTGCGGCCACGGAAATCAGGCCGAATACGACGTAATACATGCTCATGAACACGGCGATCGCGGTGAAGCCCCACAGCGTCGAATGGAAGCCTTTGCGGATGTTGTCGGCGCCGAGGCTGGGGCCGACGGTGCGCTCCTCGATGATTTCCATCGGTGCCGCGAGCGAGCCCGCGCGCAGCAGCAGCGCGGTGTCGGTGGCTTCGGTCGTGCTCATGCGCCCGCTGATCTGCACGCGTCCGCCGCCGATCTCAGTGCGGATCACCGGCGCGGTAATGACCTCGCCCTTGCCCTTTTCGATGAGCAGGATGGCCATGCGCTTGCCCACGTTCTCGCGCGTGACGTCCTTGAATATGCGCGCGCCGGGCCCGTCCAGCGTCACATTGACTGCGGGCTCGTGCGTCTGGCCGTCGAATCCGGGCTGGGCATCGGTGAGCCGGTCGCCGGTCAGCACGACCTGCTTTTTCACCAGCAGCGGCACGCCGCCGCGCTCGATGTAGAGCTCGTCGCCGAACGGAATCTGGCCTTGCTGCGCGGCGAGCAGCGCCGTCGGGTTGCTGTTGTCCTCGTCCACCATGCGGATTTCCAGGGTCGCGGTGCGGCCGAGGATTTCCTTCGCCTTCGCGGTGTCCTGCACCCCGGGCAATTGCACAATCACGCGATCCGCCCCCTGTTGCTGGATGATCGGTTCGGATACGCCCAGCTCGTTGATGCGGTTTTGCAGCGTGGTGATGTTCTGCTTCAGCGCCGACTCCTGCGTGCGCTTGATCGCCTCCGGCTTGATCGTGGCGGCGAGGCGGAAATCGTCGGCCGACAGGTCCTGTTCGGAGAAACTCAGGTCCGGCTGGTTGTCCTCGATCACTTTGCGCGCCTTGGCGCGCGTGTCGGCATCGCGGAACTTGATCAGGATGCTGCTGCCTTCGCGGCTGATGCCGCTGTGGCGCAGGTTCTTGTCGCGCAATTCGGTGCGTATGTCCCCGGTGAGGTTTTCCAGGCGCTTGGTCAGCGCCGCCTTCATGTCCACCTGCAGCATGAAGTGCACGCCGCCGCGCAGGTCGAGGCCGAGGTACATCGGCAGGGCATGGATCGCGGTGAGCCAGTTGGGCGAGGACGAGAGCAGGTTGAGCGCGACGATATAGGACGGATTGTCGCGGTCGGTATTGAGGCTCTGATTGAGGACGTCCTTCGCCTTGAGCTGGGTGTCGGTGTCGGCGAGGCGCACTTTCACGCTGTTCGGATCGAGGAAGGTGCCTTGGGGAACGATGTTGGCCGCTTTCAGCGCCGCCTCCACCCGCGCGAGCAGCGCCGAGTCGACTTTGACGGTTGCCTTTATGCTCGAAACCTGGACCGCCGGTGCTTCGCCGTAAAAGTTGGGCAGGGTGTAGGTGAGCCCAAGCACCAGCGCGCAGGCGATGACGACATAGGTCCAGAGCGGATAGCGGTTCATGTTCGGGTAACCCGTGGGAAGTGAAGCGTCAAGAGTGAAGGCTGGGCGCGCGGTGGCGCCTTAGGCTCCACCGCTCAGGACATGGCTTTGATCGAGCCTTTGGGCAGCAGCGTCTGTACCGCCGCTTTCTGCATCTGAATCTCCGTGCCCGGCGCGATTTCCAGGCTGATGTAAACCTCGCCCACTTTCGCGATCTTGCCGACGAGGCCGGCAGCGGTGATGACCTCGTCGCCTTTTTGCAGGGCGTCGGTCATGGCTTTCTGCTCTTTTGCGCGCTTCATTTGCGGGCGGATCATGAGGAAGTACAGCAGCCCGAACATCAGGATGATGGGCATCAGGCCCATCAAACCCTCGCCCGACAGGGCGCCTCCGATGCCGGAAGCGGCTTGAGCATGCGCAGAAGAAATCAGCACGGGCATCTCCAGTTTTGAGTCGAAACAACCTGAAATTATACCAGCATTGGAGCGCCCGGAGCCCGCATCTTCCCGTCCCGGCGCGGGCGCCGCCGCACTGTCGGCGACCGCGGTTACGGACCGGCCGGCGCGTCGACAATGCCGGCGGCAGCCTTGCGCTGCGCGGCGAACGCAGCGGCGTAATCGGCGAGGCGGCCGGCGGCGATCGCCGCGCGCAACTCGCTCATCAGGCCGAGGTAGTAGTACAGGTTGTGGATGGTATTGAGCCGCGCGCCGAGGATTTCGTTGACCCGGTGCAGGTGATGCAGGTAGGCGCGGGTGAAATGCGCGCAGCAATAGCAGCCGCAGTCCGCGTCCAGCGGCCGCGTGTCGTGGCGGTAGGCCGCGTTCTTGATCTTGATGTCGCCATGGCGCGTGAACAGCCAGCCGTTGCGCGCGTTGCGCGTGGGCAGCACGCA
>JAJZUK010000018.1 GCA_021847125.1 Pseudomonadota bacterium
AAGCGGTGCAGCACCTGCAGCAGCAGGTCGATGTCCTGGAAGTGCAGTCCGGTGGTGGGTTCGTCCAGGATGTAGAGCGTGCGGCCGGTGTCGCGCTTCGAGAGCTCCAGCGACAGCTTCACCCGCTGCGCTTCGCCGCCGGACAGCGTCGTCGCCGACTGCCCGAGTTCGACGTAGCCCAGGCCCACGTCGAGCAGCGTCTTCAGCTTGCGCGCCACGATGGGTACGGCGGCGAAGAACTCGTGCGCCTGCTCCACCGTCAGTTTCAGCACGTCGTAGACATTCTTGCCCTTGTACTGCACTTCCAGCGTTTCGCGGTTGTAGCGCTTGCCGTGGCAGACGTCGCAGGGCACGTAGATGTCGGGCAGGAAGTGCATTTCGACTTTCAACACGCCGTCGCCCTGACAGGCTTCGCAGCGCCCGCCCTTGACGTTGAAGGAGAAGCGCCCGGGCCCGTAGCCGCGCTCGCGTGCCGCGGGCACGCCGGCGAACAGTTCGCGTATCGGCGTAAATAGCCCGGTGTAGGTGGCCGGATTGGAGCGCGGCGTGCGCCCGATCGGGCTCTGATCCACGCTGATCACCTTGTCGAAAAATTCCAGTCCGCTCACCGATTCGTGCGGCGCCGGCTCGTTGCTGCTGCCGTAGAGATGCTGTGCGACCGCGGCGTACAGCGTGTCGTTGACCAAGGTCGATTTGCCCGAGCCGGAGACGCCGGTGACGCAGACGAACAGGCCCAGCGGCAGATCCAGGTTCACCTGCTTGAGGTTGTTGCCGCTGGCGCCGCAGAGGCGCAGCACGCGCGCCTTGTCGAAGCGGTGGCGGCGCTTCGGCATGGGGATTTCGAGGCGTCCGGCGAGATACTTGCCCGTGAGCGAGGCGGGATTGTGCATGATCTGCTGCGGCGTGCCCTCGGCTACCAGCTTGCCGCCGTGCTCGCCCGCGCCCGGGCCCATATCGACCACGTAGTCCGCCGTGAGAATCGCCTCTTCGTCGTGTTCGACCACGATCACGGTGTTGCCCAGGTCGCGCAGGTGCTTGAGCGTCGCGAGCAAGCGCCCGTTGTCGCGCTGATGCAGGCCGATCGAAGGTTCGTCGAGCACGTACATGACGCCGGTGAGGCCGGACCCGATCTGGCTCGCGAGCCGTATGCGTTGCGCTTCGCCGCCCGAGAGCGAGTCGGCGGAGCGGTCCAGCGACAGGTAATCCAGTCCGACGTTGTTGAGAAAGGACAGGCGCGCGGCGATTTCCTTGACGATGCGGTCGGCGATCGCGGCCCTGTGGCCGGGCAGCTTCAGGCCCTGGAAAAACGCGAGGCCGCGCTTGAGCGGCAGGGCGCTCACTTCGAATATGGCCTTGTCGGCGATCTTGACGTTGCGCGCCTCGGTGCGCAGGCGCGTGCCGTCGCAGGCCGGGCAGGGCTTGCTGTTGAGGTATTTCGCCAGCTCTTCGCGCACCACGATGGAATCGGTTTCGCGGTAACGCCGCGCGAGGTTCGGGATCACACCCTCGAAGTCGTGCTCGCGCACCACGGTGCGGCCGCGTTCGGAGAGGTAGGAGAACGGGATCTTCTCCTTGCTGCCGTTGAGCACGATGTCCTGCGCCGTTTGCGGCATTTGGTCGAACGGCGCCTCGACGTCGAAGCCGAAGTGCGCGGCGAGGCTGGTGAGCATCTGGAAATAGAACTGGTTGCGCCGGTCCCAGCCCTTGATCGCACCGCTCGCGAGAGACAGATGCGGGTGCGCCACCACGCGGCGCGGATCGAAGAATTCGATCGCGCCCAGGCCGTCGCATTCCTGGCATGCGCCCAGCGGATTGTTGAAGGAAAACAGGCGCGGTTCCAGTTCGGCCAGGGAATAGCTGCACGCCGGGCAGGCGAATTTGGCCGAGAACAGGTGCTCCTTGGCCGAGTCCGTTTCCGCCGCGATGGCGCGGCCCTCGGCATGGCGCAGGGCGGTTTCGAAGGACTCGGCCAGGCGCTGCTTCAGTTCCGGCTTGACCTTGAGCCGGTCCACCACCACTTCGGTCGTGTGCTTCTGGTTCTTCGACAGCTTCGGCAGCGCGTCGATGTCGTACACTTTGCCGTCCACGCGCAGGCGCACGAAACCCTGTGCGCGCAGCTCGGCGAACAGTTCGGCCTGTTCGCCTTTCCTGCCGGCGACGACGGGTGCGAGGATCATCAGTTTCGTGTCCTCGGGCAGCGCGAGCACATGGTCGACCATTTGCGCCACCGACTGCGCCTCCAGCGGCAGCGCGTGCTCCGGGCAGTAGGGCGTGCCGACGCGCGCGTACAACAGACGCAGATAATCGTGGATCTCGGTCACCGTGCCGACGGTGGAGCGCGGGTTGTGGCTGGTGGCCTTCTGCTCGATCGCGATCGCCGGGGACAGGCCCTCGATCAGGTCGACATCGGGTTTTTCCATGAGCTGCAGGAATTGCCGCGCGTACGCGGACAGCGATTCCACGTAGCGCCGCTGGCCCTCGGCGTAGAGCGTGTCGAACGCAAGCGAGGATTTGCCCGAGCCTGACAGCCCCGTGATCACGACCAGCCGGTTGCGCGGCAGATCGAGGTTCAGGTTCCTCAGGTTGTGCGTGCGTGCGCCGCGAATCCTGATTTCATCCATAGCTTGGGCGCTGGCTGGAGATACAAACCTGTTAATATACGAGATTCCACGTCTACCGCGCTACTCCTACTTTAAATGCCTGCATCCACCCCCGATCGCATGTCACCGCTCGAAATCCGCGCAAGTCTTTCTCTTGCCTCGATTTTTGCCCTGCGCATGCTGGGCCTGTTTCTGATTCTGCCGGTGTTCGCGGTGTACGCGACGCACCTGTCCGGCGGAGACAATCACACCCTCGTGGGCATTGCGCTCGGCACTTACGGCCTGACCCAGGGCATGCTGCAGATTCCCTACGGCATCGCCTCGGACCGCTACGGCAGGAAACGCATCATCGTCCTCGGCCTGGTGCTGTTTGCGCTCGGCAGCTTCATTGCTGCGGCGGGCGGCAGCATCCACGTCATCATCGTCGGCCGCGCGATCCAGGGCGCGGGTGCGATCTCTGCGCCGGTGATGGCTTTTCTTGCCGACTTGACGCGCGAGCAGCATCGCACCAAGGCGATGGCGCTGGTCGGCTCGAGCATCGGCCTGATGTTCGCGCTGTCCATGGTCGGCTCGCCTGTGCTTTACCAGCACATCGGCATGGGCGGCATTTTCCTTGTCACCGGCGTGCTGGCGCTGGCGGCGATCTGGGTGGTGATGAGCGTGGTACCGGAAGAGTCGCTCGCGAAAATCGAGGGCGCGGACCACGTCGAAACGGCGCGCCTCGGCGACGTGTTCAGAAACCCGGACCTGCTGCGGCTCAACCTCGGCATTTTCTCGCTGCATGCGGTGCAGATGGCGATTTTCGTGGTGGTGCCGCTCGCCATGGTGAGCGCGGGCGGGCTGCCGGTGGACGAGCACTGGAAAGTCTATCTGCCGGTGGTGCTCGCGTCTTTCGTGCTGATGGTGCCGGCAATTTTCTATGCCGAGAAGAAGGATGCACTCAAGCCGGTATTCCTCGCCAGTATCGGCCTCATGGCCATGGTCCAGCTCGGCTTCGTCTTCGCGCTGCAAAATTTCACTGCGCTTGTCATCCTGCTGCTGGGCTTCTTCGTTGCTTTCAACATACTCGAGGCAAGCCTGCCGTCGCTGGTGTCGCGCACGGCGCCGGCGGGGGCCAAGGGCGCGGCCCTAGGCGTGTACAACACGACCCAGTCGCTGGGACTGTTCGCCGGCGGCGCTGCCGGCGGCTGGCTGATGCAGCATCACGGGCGGGCACCGGTGTTCATGTTCGGCGCGGCGCTGATTGCGCTGTGGGGGATCGTCGCCGCAACCATGCATGTGCCGCAGCGCGCGCAGCGGCGCGGCGCGGGCGAAGTCGGCGGCGCCGCGCTGGGCGATGGGGCGGCCAGGTAGGGCGCGGCAGAAAAACATTAAGGAGGGTTGAAATGGCATCGGTCAACAAAGTGATAATTGTGGGCAATCTCGGACGCGATCCGGAGACCCGCTACATGCCGGACGGCACGGCGCTGACAAGCGTATCGGTGGCAACCACCTTCGCGTGGAACGACAAGGCAAGCGGCGAGAAGAAGGAGGAGACCGAATGGCACCGGGTGAATTTCCGCGGGCGCCTGGCCGAGGTTGCGGGCGAATACCTCAAGAAAGGATCGCAAGTGTACGTCGAGGGGAGGCTGCGCACGCGCAAATGGCAGGACAAGGAAGGACAGGACCGCTATACCACCGAGATCGTCGCCGAGCGCATGCAAATGCTCGGTTCCAGGAGCGGCATGGGCGGCGGCGAAGCGCGCGAGACGCGTGAACCCCGCGAGACGCGTGAGCCGCCGCCCGAGGGCGAAGCCAGGCCGGCGAAAAAGCCTGCCGGTCAGTTCCAGGATATGGACGACGATATCCCGTTCTAGCTCTGCGCGCGGCTCCGGCCGCCTAGTTCCTTGAAAAGGCAGGGTTTGCCCATAGATTGCCTATGGGGAAACCCTGTTTTTCCGTTATAATCAACCTCTTTTTCGCTGGCCGGAGGGCATGGTGCCTATCTACGAATATCGTTGCTCGTCCTGCGGGTTCCAGAAGGAATACCTGCAAAAGGTGAGCGATCCCTTGCTCAGCATCTGCCCCGAATGCAAGCAGGAGACTTTCAGCAAGATGCTGACCGCGGCCGGTTTTCAGTTGAAGGGCGGCGGCTGGTACGCGACCGACTTCAAGCATAGCGGCAGCAAACCCGCGGACAAGAGCGCGGCTGCGAGCAAGTCCGAATCCGCAAGCGAGAGCAAGAGCGAAACCCAGTCGGCCGCGAGCGCAGCCCCTGCCGTCGCAGCGACAGCCAAGGCTGAATGAAGAAATACTTCATCACCGGGTTGCTGATCTGGATCCCGCTGGTCATCACCATCTGGGTGCTGAAACTGGTGGTCGACACGCTCGACCAGAGCCTGCTGCTGCTGCCGCAGGGATTGCGCACCGAGAGCTGGCTCGGATTCCACGTGCCGGGCATGGGCGTGCTGCTGACGCTCGTGATCGTGCTGATCACCGGCGTGATCACGGCGAACTTCATCGGTCAGCGTCTGGTGCATTTGTGGCACGAGATCCTGCACCGCATTCCGGTGGTGAGCTCGATCTATTCCAGCGTCAAGCAGGTGAGCGACACGCTGTTTTCCTCCAGCGGCGAAGCGTTCCGCAAGGCGCTGCTGGTGCAATGGCCGCGCGAGGGCATTTGGACGATCGCATTTTTGACCGGTACGCCCGGGGGCGACGTGAGCAATCACCTGCAGGGCGACTACGTCAGCGTCTATGTGCCGACCACACCCAACCCCACCGGCGGCTACTTCGTGATGATGGCGCGCAAGGACGTGATCGAGCTCGACATGAGCGTGGACACGGCGCTGAAATATGTGATCTCCATGGGCGTCGCTTCGCCGCTCGGGAACGGACGGCGGAAAAGGGACCTGGCGCACAACTGATGGGCAATCGGTAATGGGCGACCGCGGGGCACCCATTACCCATCTCTCATCACTGTCACGGATATTATGCGTACGCACTACTGCGGCCTGGTCGGCGCCGCCCAGCTCGACCGGAGCGTAACTCTATGCGGCTGGGTCAACACCCGGCGCGACCACGGCGGCGTGATCTTCATCGACCTGCGCGACCGCGAAGGCATCGTGCAGATCGTGTGCAATCCGGGCCGGCCGGAGGTATTCGCGGTGGCGGAGAAAATCCGCAACGAATTCGTGCTGCGCGTGACCGGCAAGGTGATCCGGCGCGAGCCGGCACTGGTGAATCCGAAGCTGAAGAGCGGCGAAATCGAGGTGCTGTGCCACGAACTCGAGATCCTGAACCCGGCGGTGACGCCGCCGTTCCAGCTCGACGAGGAAAATCTGTCGGAGACCACGCGCCTCACCCACCGCGTGATCGACCTGCGCCGGCCGCAGATGCAGGCGAACCTGCGCCTGCGCTACAAGGTCGCGATGGCGGTGCGCCGCTACCTGGACGAGGCCGGGTTCATCGACATCGAGACGCCGATGCTCGCCAAGTCCACCCCCGAGGGCGCGCGCGACTACCTCGTGCCTTCGCGCGTGCATGACGGCATGTTCTTCGCGCTGCCGCAGTCGCCGCAGCTGTTCAAGCAGATGCTGATGGTGGCCGGGTTCGATCGCTATTACCAGATCACCAAGTGCTTCCGCGACGAGGATCTGCGCGCCGACCGCCAGCCCGAATTCACCCAGGTCGATATCGAAACCTCGTTCCTCACGGAACAGGAAATCCGCGGCATCATGGAGGCGCTGATACGCAGCGTGTTCAAGCAGGCGCTGGACCTGGCCTTGCCCGATCCGTTTCCGGTCATGACCTACGCCGAGGCGATGCTGCGCTACGGCTCGGACAAGCCGGACCTGCGCGTCGGGCTTGAGTTCACCGAACTCACCGATGTCATGAAGAGCGTGGAGTTCAAGGTGTTCTCGGCTCCGGCCAATGCGCCCGGCGGACGCGTCGCCGGCCTGCGCATTCCCGGCGGCGGCACGCTCACGCGCGGCGAAATCGACGCCTACACCCAGTTCGTCGGCATCTACGGCGCCAGAGGCCTCGCGTATGTCAAGGTCAACGAAGCCGCCAAGGGGCGCGAAGGCCTGCAATCGCCGATCGTGAAAAACCTCTCCGACGCGGCGCTCGCCGCCATCGTCGAACGCTCGGGCGCGAAAGACGGCGACCTGATTTTCTTCGCCGCCGACAAGGCCAAGATCGTGAATGATGCGCTGGGCGCCCTGCGCGTGAAAATCGGCCACGAAAAAGGCTATGCCGCCGCCGGCTGGAGGGCGTTGTGGGTGGTGGACTTCCCCATGTTCGAATACGACGACGAAGCCAAGCGCTGGGTCGCCATGCACCACCCGTTTACCGCGCCCAAGGATGGCCACGAGGACTACCTCGCCACCGACCCGTCGAAGGCGATCGCCAAGGCCTACGACATGGTGCTGAACGGATCTGAAATCGGCGGCGGTTCGGTGCGTATTCATCGCGAGGAAGTGCAGTCCAAGGTATTCCGTGCCCTGGCGATCGGCGCGGAAGAAGCGAAGCTGAAATTCGGCTACCTGCTCGACGCGCTGCAATACGGCGCGCCCCCCCATGGCGGCATCGCTTTCGGCCTGGATCGCATTGTCGCGATGATGGCGGGTACCGAATCCATACGCGACGTGATCGCCTTCCCCAAGACGCAGCGCGCGCAATGCCTGTTGACTCAGGCCCCCAGCGCGGTGGACGAGAAACAACTGCGCGAGCTGCACATTCGGTTGCGCAGCGCCGAGAAGCAGCCGGAAAGAACCTAGGCCTCGGGCTCACCGGCTCCGGCTCGGCAAACATGAAGCGGTTGCTTATCGTCCTTTGCGCGCTGCTGGCCTTCACCGGTGCGGCGTTTGCACGGGGCCCGGCGCCGATAGCCGATGTCGCGCTCGGCGCTTTGCCCATAGAGGCGCATGCGACCCTGGCGCTGATCAGGAGCGGCGGCCCGTTTCCCTACGCCAGGGACAACAGCGTGTTCAGCAATCGCGAACAGCGGTTGCCGCTGCGCCCGCGTGGCTACTACCGCGAATACACGGTGAAGACGCCGGGCGCGCACGACCGCGGCGCGCGCCGCATCGTCGCCGGCGCTTCGGCCGAGTACTATTACACCGACGACCACTACAATTCCTTCAGGCGCATCCATAAGTAAGACCCGTTGCAAGATAACGTGTTTGCAACGGCCAATTTAGGGGAGTATGAGGGAGGTATCCCCTCATGTTGAAATGAACTCTAATTCACTCGAACAGCTGTTGCGGAACAAGGACAAGGCCGGCGTCTACCTCGCCGGCCCGGACACGCGGCTCATTGCCGAGGCAGCGCAGGCGGCGGGCCTCGCGCTGTGGCGCGTCGACATCGGCCACGTGCACGACCAGCAGGGCTTCACCGGCCTGGTGGCGAAGGCGCTCGCCTTCCCCGATTGGTTCGGCGGCAACTGGGACGCCTTCGAAGACTGCCTCGGCGACCTGTCCTGGCGTCCGGCGCCGGGCTACGTGCTGCTGCTCGAGCACGGCAAGCATTTCGGCGCCGGCCACAAGCAGGAGTTCGTCACCGCGGTGGAGGTGCTCGACGGCGTCGCCGAATATTGGCAGGGACAAGGCAAGCCTTTCTGGGCCATCGTCAGCGGCCCGGAGGGCTGGGACGCAGGGCTGCCGCTGCTGCCCGACGCCTGAGCGGATCCTGGTCTAGTCCGGCGTGTCACCCGGCCACAAAATTCCGCGCTCGGTGCTGGTGGTGATCTACACCGCGGAGCTGCAAGTGCTGATGCTGGAGCGCGCGGGCTGGCCGGGTTTCTGGCAGTCGGTCACGGGCAGCATAGACCACGAGAACGAACCCTTAATCGAAACCGCCCGGCGCGAAGTGCTGGAGGAGACCGGCATCGATACCTCGCACTACCGGCTGGAAGACTGGGGCATCGAAAACAATTTCGAGATTTTCAGGCAGCATCGCAGCCGCTACGCGGCCGGCGTCACCCACAACCTGGAGCATATATTCGGACTCGAGTTGCCGGCGATCGTGCCGGTCAAGCTCGAACCGACCGAGCACCTGCGCTACGAATGGCTGCCGTGGAAAGAGGCTGCCGCGCGCACCCCTTCGTGGACCAATCGCGACGCGATCCTGCTGCTGCCGCGAAAGCGCGGTATTCAGGAGTAGGCGACGCAGTTTTCGCAAACCGTGCCGCGCACGTCCTTTTTCAGATGGGCTTCGCGCAGCTTCACGAACGCGGGTGCGTTCCAGGCCTGCATGAATGACTGCTGGTTCAGGTCGCCCATGGTCCAGTTCGCGGTGGCGTCGAAGCAGCAGGCCGAGAGCTTGCCGTCGGCGGTCACGTGGCCCTCGGTGAACGCCGACCAGCAGGGCAGGGGCTCGCGCAAGGCGCCGATTCTTCCCTGGTTGCCGGCGGTCGGGCGATAGCCGAGCTGGGCTTCGCGCTCGGTGGCGAAAGCGCCCATGGAATACAAGGGCAGCCAGTAATGCAGGTCGACATAGGGCAGCACGCGTTCGCGCAGCAGCGCTTCCATTTTCGCCTGCTGCTCGCCGTCATAGCGTATGGACGAGGCATACAGCCCGGTCTTGTAGCCGTGTTCGCGGCGCAGTTCCCAGCCCGCCCGGATGTTGTCCAGTGCGCGGTGAAACAGCCTGCCCGACACGCCCATGATCTTCTCGAACTGCGCCTCGTCCGCGGCGTTCACCGACCACTTGAGCGAGTCCAGCCCCGCCTTCATGCAGGCTTCGATCGCTTCCGGAAACGCCATCGAGGCGTTCGAAGTGAGGAAGACGTAGGGCATGGCGAGTTCGGATTTGAGATAGGCGATGCAATCCACGAGCAGACGCGGACCCATGAAGGATTCGCCCAGGTAGAACACGCCGATCTCCTTCACCCCGGCTTCGCTCATTTCGCGCGTGATGCGCTTGAACAGCGCGAAATCCATGTCCCACTTGGGCTGGACCTCGCGCTGGCGCAGGGCGCAGTAGCCGCAGCGGTAATTGCAGCG
>JAJZUK010000019.1 GCA_021847125.1 Pseudomonadota bacterium
CTCGCGCCTGATCACCATGGGCGAAATGGCGTCCAGCCTGGCGCATGAATTGAACCAACCGCTGTCGGCGATCGCCAATTACAATATGGGTTGCGTCAACCGCCTGCAGGCCAACGACTATCGCCCGGAGGAACTGCTGGCCGCGATGCAGAAAGCAAGCGTACAGGCAGAACGCGCCGGCAAGATCATCCGGCGCGTGCGCGACTTCGTGAAGAAGAGCGAACCCAACCGCGGCGCGGTGCAGATCGCCGAGGTCGTAGAGGAGATCATCGGCTTCGCCGAGATCGAGGCGCGCAAGGCGGGCGTGCGCATCGGCGTCAGCGTCCCGCCCGACCTGCCCGCCGCGTATGCCGACAAGATCATGGTCGAACAGGTGATACTCAACTTGGTGAAAAACGGCATTGAGGCCATGCACAACACGCCGCGCAGCAAACGCGAGCTCACGATCCGTGCGCGCGCCAACGGCAAGGAATTCATCGAGGTCAACATCGCCGACCGCGGCCCGGGGCTGACCGCCGAGCAGCGCGAGCGGCTGTTTACACCGTTTTACACGACTAAACCGGAGGGTATGGGCATGGGACTGAACATCTGCCGCTCCATCATAGAGTTCCACCACGGCCGCCTGTGGACCGCAGGCAATGCGGGCGGCGGCAGCGTATTCAGCTTCACTCTTCCGTTGATTCCGCAATGACTGAACCCAGAGTACATATCGTCGATGACGACGATGCGATGCGCGATTCGCTCAAGTGGCTGCTGGAGTCGCGCGGACTCGAGGTCGAGTTGTATTCCTCGGGCGAAGCGTTTCTCGCCGCATTCAACAGCAGCTGCTGCGGCTGCCTGGTGCTGGATGTGCGCATGCCCGGCATGAACGGGATGGACCTGTACGAGCAGCTGCGGGCGCGCAACTCGACCCTGCCGGTGATTTTCATCACCGGCCACGGCGATGTGCCGATGGCGGTGTCCGCGCTGAAGAAAGGCGCCGCCGATTTCATCGAGAAGCCGTTCAACGATCAGGACATGCTGCGGCTGATCGAGACCTGCATGCGGCAGGACCGCGCCGCCGCCGCCATGCGCGCGGAAAATGCATCCGTGGCGCAGCGGCTGGAGAGCCTGACGCAGCGCGAGCGCGAAGTGCTCGGCCTGATCGTCGCCGGCAAGCTGAACAAACAGATCGCCGACGAGCTCGGCATCAGCATCAAGACGGTGGAAGTGCACCGCTCGCGCGTGATGGAGAAGATGGGCGCCAATTCGGTGGCCGAACTGGTGCAGCTGGTATTGAAGAAGCAGGTGTAGGCGCATTGCTGCGGCCGCGCGCGCAAGCGCGGGGCCCCCGCCTCAGCTGTCGCGCGCCGGGGAACCCTCGAACGGAACAATGAACATGCCCGACCCGAATCCGCTTTTGGATTTCAGCGGCTTGCCGCGCTTTGCCGCGATCAAGCCGGAGCACATCGCGCCGGCGATGGAACAGCTGCTCGCGCAAAACCGCGCATGCATAGACAGCCTGACGCGTGCGCAGACTCCGGCGGCCTGGGCCGATTTCGTCGCGCCCCTGGAGGATGCAAACGAAAGGCTCGCGCGCGCCTGGGGCGTGGTCGGCCATCTGCACGGCGTGCTCGACTCGCCGGAACTGCGCGCCGCCTATAACGCGAACCAGCCCAAGATCGTCCAGTACTACACCGAACTGGGGCAGAACCTGGCGTTGTTCGACAAGTACAAGGCGTTGAAGGCGTCGCCCGAATTCGCCGTGCTGGCGCCGGCGCAGCGCCGAATTGTAGACAACGAAATCCGCGACTTCCGCCTCTCCGGCGCGGAACTGGCGCCGCAGCAGAAACAGCGCTTTGCCGCGATCTCGGAGGAACTGGCGCAGCTCGCGACCAAATTCTCCGAGAACCTGCTCGACGCGACCAACGCGTTTGCGCTCTATGTCGAAGACCGGAGCGAACTCGCCGGCCTTCCCGCGGACGTGATCGACAGCGCGCGCGCCGCCGCAGACAAGGACGGCAGGGCAGGCTGGAAATTCAGCCTGCACGCGCCGTCGTACGTCCCGTTCATGCAATATGCGGCACAGCGCGGGCTGCGCGAACAGATGTACCGCGCCTACGTCACGCGCGCGAGCGAATTCGGCAAGCCCGAACTCGACAACACGGCGCTGATCACGCGGATGCTCCGTCTGCACCGCGCAGCAGCGCAGCTGCTGGGCTACGCCAACCACGCCGAGGTTTCGCTGGTGCCGAAAATGGCGCAGACGCCGCAGCAGGTGCTCGCTTTTCTCGAAGATCTGGCCGCCAAGGCGCTGCCCTTTGCGCGCAAGGACTATGCCGAACTCGCCGAATTCGCCGCAACCGAACTGGGCCTGGCGCAGCTCGAGGCCTGGGACCTCGCTTACGCCTCGGAAAAATTGCGCGCCGCGCGCTACGCTTTTTCCGACCAGGAGGTGAAGCAGTATTTTTCCGAAGCCAAGATCATGCAGGGCATGTTCCGCGTGGTGGAGACGATTTTCGGCGTGCGCATCGAACCCGATCAAGCCGAAACCTGGCATCCGGCGGTGCGCTTTTTCCGCGTCAGCGATGGCGCAGGCAAGCTGCTCGGCCAGTACTATCTCGATCCCTATGCGCGCGACACCAAGCGCGCCGGTGCCTGGATGGACGAATCGATCAGCCGCCGCAGGCTGGGCGAAAACGTGCAGACACCGGTCGCGTATCTGACCTGCAATTTTTCCGCGCCGGTCGGCGGCAAGCCGGCCTTGTTCACCCATGACGAAGTACTGACCCTGTTTCACGAGTTCGGCCACGGCCTGCATCACCTGCTCACCCGCGTCGATTACCTCGGCGTGTCGGGCCTGCACGGAGTGGAATGGGATGCGGTCGAACTGCCCAGCCAGTTCATGGAAAATTTCTGCTGGGAATGGGAGGTGCTCGCGCACATGACCGCGCATGCGGACAGCGGCGAACCCCTGCCGCGTGCGCTGTATGACAAGATGCTCGCTGCGAAGAACTTCCAAAGCGGCATGCAGACAGTGCGCCAGCTGGAATTTTCGCTGTTCGACATGCACCTGCATTGCGATTTCGACCCCAGCGGCAGCAAGACCGTGCAGCAATTGCTGGACGAAATCCGCAGCCGCGTGGCAGTGGCGATCCCGCCGGCTTACAACCGCTTCCAGAATAATTTCTCGCACATATTTGCCGGCGGCTACAGCGCCGGCTATTACAGCTACAAGTGGGCCGAAGTGCTGTCGGCCGATGCCTACAGCCTGTTCGAGGAAAATGGCGTGCTCGACCAGCTTAGCGGCGAACGCTTTCGCGACGAAATCCTGGCGGTGGGTGGCAGCCGCCCCGCAATCGACTCGTTCCGCGCGTTCCGCGGCCGCGAGCCCAGGGTCGATGCGCTGCTGCGGCATAACGGCATGAGTGCTGCCTGAGCGTAAGCCTTATGCGGATTGCTAGCTGGAACGTCAACTCGCTCAAGGTGCGCCTGCCCCAGGTTCTGGACTGGCTGGCCAAACACCGGCCGGACGCGCTGTGCCTGCAGGAACTCAAGCTCGAGGACGCCAATTTTCCCCAGGCCGAGCTGCAGGCCGCGGGCTATGCGGCTGCGTTCTCGGGGCAGAAGACCTACAACGGCGTGGCGATTCTCAGCCGCGTGCCGGCCGCAAACGTGATTTGCGGCATACCAGCATACGAAGACCCGCAACGCAGGGTCATCAGCGCCGACATCGGCGGCGTGCGCCTGGTCTGCGCCTATGTGCCCAACGGCCAGAGCCTGGATTCGGACAAGTACCGCTACAAACTCGACTGGCTCGCCGCGTTCGGCGCCTGGCTGGAACGGGAACTCGCCGCGCATCCGCGGTTGGCGGTGCTGGGCGATTACAACATCGCACCGGAGGACCGGGACGTGCATGACCCGAAGGCCTGGGAAGGCCAGGTTCTGGTCAGTCCGCTGGAGCGCGCAGCCTTTCGCCGCCTGATTGCGCTCGGCTTCAAGGACAGCTTCCGCCTGTTCGAGCAGGCGGAAAAGGCCTACACCTGGTGGGATTACCGCATGAACGGCTTCAAGCGCAACCTCGGCTTGCGCATCGACCACATCCTGCTCAGCCTCGAGCTCGCGGCGAACTGCAGCGCCTGCTCCATCGATCTCGAGCCGCGCCGCAACGAGCGCCCGTCCGATCATGCACCGGTTGTCGCGGAAATCACCGTCTGAACGGAAAACGCCGGGTTTCCCCGGCGTCCTGTGGATTCCCGCCTGTCCTCAGTCGATCAACTCATATGCCGGCAGGGTGAGGAACTCGACGTAGTTGTCGTCCGTCGTGATCTTCGCGAACAACGCCGCCGCCTGTTCGTATTTGCCCGCGTTCCAGGCTGCCTCGCCCAGATAGGTTTTCACCTTCGTCAGTTCCTCGGCGAGCAGGGCGTGGAACAGCTCCTTGGTCACCTTGCGCCCGTCGTCGAGCACGCCCTTGGGCGAGCGGATCCATTGCCAGATCTGCGAGCGCGAAATTTCCGCGGTCGCGGCGTCTTCCATCAGATTGAACACCGGCACACAGCCGTTGCCCGCGAGCCAGGCGCCCAGGTACTGGATGCCGACCGAAATGTTATAGCGCAGGCCGCCCTCGGTGATCGGGGTTTCCGGCTCGAAGTCGAGCAATTCTTTCGCCGTGATATTCACTTCCGGTCGCTGCCGGTCATATTGGTTGGCCCCCGGCATGTACTGATCGAACACTTCCTTGGCGATCGGCACCAGGCCGGGATGCGCCACCCAGGTGCCATCGCAACCGTCGGTCACTTCACGCAGTTTGTCTTCGCGCACTTTCGCCATCGCCGCCTCGTTCGCAACCGCATCGTTCTTGATCGGGATTTGCGCCGCCATGCCGCCCATCGCGGGAGCATGCCGGTGATGGCAGGTCTTCACCAGCAGCAGCGCATAGGCGCGCATGAAGCGCGCCGTCATTTTGACGTGGACCCGGTCGGCCAGGCAGAACTCCTGGTGCGAGCGGAATTTCTTGATGCAGGAGAACATGTAGTCCCAGCGGCCGATGTTGAGGCCGGCCGAATGCTCGCGCAGCTCCCACAGGATCTCGTCCATTTCGAAGGCGGCAAGCACGGTCTCGATCAGAACCGTACCCTTGATCGACCCCTGCGGCAGGTCCAGCTCATATTGCGCCATCACGAAAATGTCGTTCCACAGCCGCGCCTCGAGATGCGATTCCAACTTGGGCAGATAGAAGTAGGGGCCGCTGCCGCGCAGGAGCAGCTCTTTGGCGTTGTGGAAAAAATAAAGCCCGAAATCGAACATGCTGCCCGAGATCGGCTTGCCGTCGATGTGCACGTGCTTTTCGTTCAGATGCCAGCCGCGCGGGCGCGCCATCAACACTGCGGTCTTGTCGTTGAGCTTGTACTTCTTGCCTTCCTGCTCGAGGGTAATCGTGCGGCGCACCGCGTCGCGCAGGTTGATCTGGCCTTCGATCATGTTGTGCCAGGTCGGCGTGTCGGCGTCCTCGAAATCCGCCATGAACACGGACGCGCCGCAGTTGAGGGCATTGATCACCATCTTGCGGTCGGTCGGGCCGGTGATTTCGACGCGGCGATCGAGCATGTCGGCCGGTTGCGGCGCGATCTTCCAATCGGAATTGCGGATGTGCGCCGTTTCGCTCAGGAAATCGGGCATCTTGCCGGCGTCGAACTCCTGCTGCCGCTTCGCGCGCGCGGCCATCAGCTCTTGCCGCCGCGGTTCGAACTTGCGGCACAGCTTGGCCACAAAAGCGACCGCCTCGGGTGCGAGGATCTGCGCAAATTCCGGGGTGATGGCGCCGTGGACTTCCACGCCGCCGGGAAATTTCTCGCTCATCAGTGGAACTCCAGGTTGCGGTTTGCGGGAAAAAAAGCGGCCATTCTATGGTCCCGCGGCGTATTCCGCAATACGAATCGCATTCCGGATCGTGGAATCAGCGGTCGCTTGTAACACCGCTCGCCCGATGGCGGGAATCCGCCTCAGGCGGCTTCGTCCGAAGCGCTCCCGGCTTCCAGCCCCAATTCCGCAATCTTGCGTGTGATGGTGTTGCGTCCCATGCCGAGCAGGTTGGCTGCCTCGATGCGCCGCCCGCCGGTACGGGCGAGCGCCTTGCCGATCAAGGCCTTTTCGAAGGCCTGCGAATACTTTTCCAGGACCGCGCTTTCGCCCCGCGCAAACGCGCGCTCGACCTCGCGCTCCAAGGCGCCGATCCAATCCGATTCCGTGGCTTTGCCCCTGGCGAACTTGAGTTCGGCCGGCAGATCGGCCACTTCTATGGTCTGCGTGGGCGCCATCACGGTGAGCCAGTGGCACAGGTTTTCGAGCTGGCGCACATTGCCCGGGAAATCCTGCGCCGCGAGGTAGTTCATCGCCTCTGTGGACAGGCGTTTTGCTTCGGCGCCCAATTCGCGCGCGCTCTTGGCGAGGAAGTGCCGTGCGAGCAATCCGATGTCCTCGCGCCGCTCGCGCAGACTGGGCAGGCGCAAGCGGATCACATTGAGGCGATGGAACAGGTCTTCGCGGAACAAGCCCTGGCGCACGCGCTCTTCCAGATCCTGGTGCGTCGCTGCGATCACCCTCACATTCGCCTTGATCGGCTGATGACCGCCGACGCGGTAGAACTGGCCGTCCGAGAGCACGCGCAGCAGGCGCGTCTGCAGCTCGGCCGGCATGTCGCCGATTTCGTCGAGGAACAGCGTGCCGCCCTCCGCCTGCTCGAAACGCCCGCGGCGCATCGCCTGGGCGCCGGTGAAGGCGCCGCGCTCGTGCCCGAACAATTCCGATTCGAGCAAGTCCTTCGGCATCGCCGCGGTATTGATGGCGACAAAGGGTTTCGCCGCGCGATTGGAGTGGCGGTGCAGCGCGAGCGCCACCAGTTCCTTGCCGGTACCGGATTCGCCCGTGATCAGCACCGTCGCGTTGGACTGCGACAGCCTGCCGATGGCGCGAAACACCTCCTGCATCGAGGGCGCCTGTCCGAGGATTTCGGGGGTGACCTCGCGCACCTGCTCGCCTTCGATCTCGCGCATGCTCTCGCCTATGGCGCGGCGGATCAATTCCACCGCCTGATCCACGTCGAAGGGTTTGGGCAGATATTCGAACGCGCCGCCTTGGAACGCCGCCACCGCCGACTCGAGGTCGGAATAGGCGGTCATGATGATGATAGGCAGCCCCGGATGGCGCTGCTTGACGCTTTGCAGCAGTTCCAGGCCGGAAGCGCCGGGCATGCGGATGTCCGACACCAGCACCTGGGGCGTGCCCCGTTCCAGTGCATCCAGCGCCTCCTGCGCCCCGGAGAAAGTCTTGTACGGCAGGCCCTCGCGCGCCAATGCCTTCTCAAACACCCAGCGTATCGAGCGATCGTCGTCTATGACCCAAATTGGTTTCATATGTTGGTGGCGGACAATGGATCGCGGCAAATGCTCAGAGGCGGGGGAACTCCGCTCTCAGCCTTCACGCATCGCCCATAGCGCCTTACTCCAGTGGTAGCATGATCGTAAAGCAGGTACGGCCGGGCCTGCTGTCGCATTCGATCGTGCCATGGTGGTACTGCACGAAAGTCTGCGACAAGGTCAGCCCGAGTCCGCTGCCGCCGTCTCGGCCCGATACCAGGGGATAAAAAATCCGCTCGCGCAGTTCCTCCGGAATTCCCGGGCCGTTGTCTACCACTTGCAATTCTAATGCCAGCTTGTAGCGTTGCTTGGCCAGCGTCACTTGGCGCGCGGCGCGCGTGCGGAATTCGATTACCCCCTTCCCGTTCAGTGCCTGCGCCGCGTTGCGCACGATGTTGAGCACGGCCTGGATCAGCTGCTCCTTGTCCCCGTATAGATCGGGCAGGCTCGCATCGTAGTCGCGCTCGATGCGGATTCCGTCCGGGAACTCGGCCAGCACCAGGCTGCGCACGCGCTCCAGGACTTCGTGAATATTCAGCGGCGCGACCTGCGGCGGGCGGTGCGGCGTCAGCAGCCGGTCCATCAGCGCCTGCAGCCGGTCGGCCTCCTTGATGATGACTTGGGTGTATTCGCGCAGCTCCGGCCGTTCCAGCTCGCGCTCGAGCAATTGCGCCGAACCGCGCAAACCGCCCAGGGGATTTCTGATTTCGTGCGCCAGATTGCGGATCAGTTCCCGGTTCGCCTGTTGCTGGTCCATCTGCCGCTGCTCGCGCGCGAGCTTGAGCTGCTGGTCCATGGGGTGAAATTCGATCAAGAACCGGGCCGCGCTGGACTCGGTCGGCGTAATCAGGCAATTCAGGTGCAGGCTCGCCTGTCCCGGGCGCGTGAGCGTAAGGTCGCGACCGGTGTAGCTCCAGTTGTGTCCCAGCGCGTCGTTGATGCCGGCGATAACCTCGTCCGCATCGATGAACAGTTGCACCAAGGGCTGGCCGATTACGTTTTTCAGGCTGAACGCAAACAAATCTTCGGCGGCCGGATTGGCATGCACGATGCGCAATTCGTCATCCACCAGAATGACCGGGGTCGCAAGCAGGTCGAGGCCGGAAAAAGAACTGGAAGACATATCGGGTCAATGCGGAGCAGTGAATGCAAAACCGGACGCGGCGGCCACCTGCCACGCCTGCGAAAGACCCGCTTAGAGCCTTACGGATCCCTACTTGACGCTATCGAGCTCTTTTTTCAGCGCCGCAATATTCTTCTCGTGCCGCTCAACGTCGTCCTTGTAGGGCTGCAAGCGGTCCAGCACCCGCTGGTAGTTCTTTTCGTTGCCGCTGCGCACCGATTCCTGCTGGGCGAGGTCGGCCTTCGCTTTTTCCAGCGCCTTCTCCTCGCTGCTGAGCTCGTCCACCAGGATGCGCCGCCGGGCTTCATCGCGGCTTTTTTGCGCGCCCGGATCGACCTTGGGAAAACCCGATGGCGAAGGCGCGGACGCGGCCGCGCGCGGCGGGATCGCAGGAACCACCGAAATCTCGCGCATCACCAAGGTGCAGCTCTTGCCCTTGGTTTCTTCCTTGATGTTGGTATAGGTGGCGCGGCCGTTCGCGTCCAGGCACTTGAACGTATCGCCCCACGCCGGCAACGACAGCGCGCCGCTTAACAGGGCGGCCGTTCCTAGATATTCGAGGCTGCGACGGACCATGAGACCAAAGCCATTGAGAAGGAAGTTTAAGTCTATGCCAATATCAGGCTGATTTCAAATCGCTTTTGGGCGCGCTTCCGGCTCGGCCGATACTGCCGCCCAACACGGTCCTCGGGCGGGATAAAAAAAGGCGGGACTAGCCCGCCTTTTTCCGCCGCAACAGCCGATCAGCAGCTGTAGTACATGTCGAACTCGAGCGGATGGGTGGTCATGCGGAACTTGGTGACCTCCTCCATCTTGAGTGCGAGGTAGGCATCGAGCATGCCTTCCGAGAACACGCCGCCGCGAGTCAGGAACTC
>JAJZUK010000020.1 GCA_021847125.1 Pseudomonadota bacterium
GTGATGTCGGTCTGGATGAGCCCCGGCGTCACGGAATTGACGCGCACGTTGTCGGGCCCCAGTTCTCTTGCCATCGCCTTCCCCAATCCGAGCACACCGGCCTTGGCCGCGGAGTAGTGCGCGCCGCCGAAGATACCGCCGCCACGCTGCGCCGACACCGAGGAGGTGCAGATGATCGAGCCGCGCTTCTGCGCGCGCATTGTCGGGATGACGGCCTGGCTCATATAGAGCGTGCCGCGCAGTGACACGTCCGTCACTGCCTCGTAGTTCTCCGGCTGGATGTCCATGATGCGCAGCGGCTGGGTAATACCCGCGTTATTGACCAAAACGTCGACCGTCCCGAGTCGCGCAATGATTTCCTTGACGGATCGTTCGCAGTCGTACTTGCTGGTCACATTGCAGGCGACCCCGATGTGGCCCGGTCCGAGGTCCTCTGCTGCGGCTGCCGCCGCTGCTTGATCAAGATCCAGAATGGCGATCTTGGCACCGTTCTGGGCGAACAGGCGAGCCGTCGCCTTTCCGATTCCGCGCGGCGAGGCACCACCGGTGATAATTGCGACCTTGTCCTTTAGAAGCATGGTCCACCCTTTGTGCAAGTTGAATGAAAGTGGGGTGCATATTGCGTTTCGGTAATCGTGGGAGCAAGATAGACAAGCTCAACAGGGCATGATTTATTTTCACGCTGCGGTGCAATAATGCAACTACCTCCACTCAAAGGAATTGTCGCGTTCGAGGTAGTCGCCCGCGTTGGCAGCATCAACAAGGCGGCTGATGAACTGAACGTAACCGCATCCGCGGTCAGCCACCAGATCTCGAATCTCGAAGGATTCGTCGGGCGGCAACTATTCACTCGAACTGCGCGCGGATTGGTGCTAACGACTATTGGTGAGCGCTACCGCAACGATGTAGCGGGCGCTCTGGCACTGTTGGCCAGTGCCGCCTACAACGCCCGCTCATCGGAGGGCGTCGAGGTGTTGCGGGTCCATGTCGCACCCAGTTTCGCGAGTCTCTGGTTGATGCCACGACTGCCTCTATTTCTTAATTCGCATCCAGACCTTCGCATCCAGCTTTCAGCCGCGTTCAGCGACTCGGATTTTTCCCGAGGAGAAGTGGACCTCGATATCCGCTACGGAGCTGTCCGAGGTGGCGATCTCTACGTGGAGACGATCTTTCCGGAAGAGGTGCTGCCGCTCGCAAGCCCGGGAATGCTTCGAGGCGTGATCGTTCGACACCCGAATGATCTCCTCCCGCATCCCCTAATTCTTTCGGCCGTCAACGTCGTGCAATGGCCACGCTGGTTTGCAGCAAACGACGTACCGCTAACTCCTGCAACCTATGCGCTGACTTTCGACCGAACCTACCTGTCGCTCGACGCGGCGGCGCAGGGGCTGGGTATTGCGCTTGAAAGCGCAAGACTGGCGGAGCCTTACCTGAACAGGAATCAACTCGTCCCGGTGTTCACGGACAGGAAGGGGATATCCGTCCACGCGCATCACCTCGTGTATCCCAAGGCCCACGGACAATGGAAGAAGGTGGAGCGATTCGTGACATGGATCCAAGAGGAAGCGAGAAGATCGGCTGCGGCGGCGCCGAAATCCCAGCAGCAGTCGGTCTAGTTAAGATCCAGTTCTAAGAACCACCCCGGTCTCACCAGGCTAGTGCCTCTGACCAGCCGGTTATCGATAATTGCCAGTTGACCACGTTGACGCGATTCAAAACCAGACGCTCTACGCAGCCAAGCTGATCACGTCTTCAGCGAGTTTTCGAAGGACTGCAATGGCCGAGTAGCGGCACTCGCGACGCCTTGGCTGAGTGCGCACACCGGACCGTCTCCGGCTTACACGACAATCCCGCACCAGCGCCTGGATTTCAATTGGCCGAGGATTCGAAAACCTGCCCAGCAATCGGCGAAATGGCCGCCAACCCAATAGGGCATTTCCAGCCGTTTTCGGAATCCAGACCAAAAACAAAACGCGTGGCTACGATATATTCAGCCCGGCGCCCAGGGACATTCCAGCCCAAGCTCAGCCGGGCAAGTCCCTATACAGCCATGGCCGCCGCTCGCGGTCGCGCGCCTGGAACGCGGCGATCTCGGACTCGCGGGCGAGGGTCTCGGCGATCGGATCCAGGCCTTCGAGCAAGGTGCGGCGGCGCCCGGGTTCGATCTCGAACGCGAAGCGCCTGCCCGAAGGCGCAAGCACGCACTGGCGTTCCAGATCGACCGTGATTTCGGCGCCGCTTTGCGCCTCGGCCGCGAGCGCCGCGACTTCCGCCGCGGGCAGGCGCAGCGGCAGCATGCCGTTGTTGAAGCAGTTGCCGTAGAAAATGTCGCCGAACGACGGGGCGATGACGCAGCGCACGCCCATTTCCATGAGCGCCCATACCGCCATTTCGCGCGAACTGCCGCAGGCGAAGTTTTCCGCCGCCAATAAAATATTCGCACCGCGCCAGGGCGGCTGGTTGAGCAGGAATCCCGGATTCTCGCTGCCGTCCGGAAGATAACGCAGCGACTCGAACGCCCAGGGGCCGAGTTCGCCTTTCTCCAGCTGCGACAGGCGCTCGATGCGGATGATGACGTCGGTATCGACGTTGGCCAGCATCAGCGGCGCGGCAACACCCTTCAAGACCTTGAACTGGTCCATTCAGAACCTGCGCGCATCGGTGATTTCGCCGGCGAGCGCCGCGGCGGCGGCCATCGCCGGACTCGCGAGGTGGGTGCGCGCGCGCGGCCCCTGGCGGCCGACGAAATTGCGGTTGGAGGTGGAGACGCAGCGCTCCCCGGGCGCGACGATCTCGCCGTTGGCGCCGGCGCAGAGCGAACAGCCCGGCTCGCGCCAGTCGAAGCCGGCGTCGAGAAAGATCCGATCCAGCCCCTCGGACTCGGCCTCGCGCTTGACCTGCTTCGAACCGGGCACGACCCAGGCGCGCACATGCGGCGCGATGCGGCCGCCGGCGCGGCGCACCAGTTCCGCCGCGCGGCGCAGGTCGGGCAGGCGGCTGTTGGTGCAGGAGCCGATGAACACGCGGTCCACGCGCGTCCCGGCGATCGCCTGCCCCGGCACGAGGCCCATGTAATCGAGCGCAGTCTGCATTGCCGTGCGCCGCTCCGCATCGGGCTCCGCCGCCGGATCGGGCACGCGCGCGTCCACCGCGATCGCATCCTGCGGGCTGGTGCCCCAGGTGATCTGTGGCCGCACCGCGCCGGCGTCGACATCGAGTTCGCGCTCGAAGCGCGCGCCTTCGTCCGTCGCGAGCGTGCGCCAGTAGTTCACGGCAAGCTCCCAGTCCCCTCCCCTGGGCGAGTAAGGCCGCCCCTGCAGCCATTCGAAGGTGCGCTCGTCCGGCGCCACCGTGCCGATTTTCGCACCCCATTCGATCGACAGATTGCACAGCGTCATGCGCCCCTCCATATCCAGCGCGCGTATCGCCGGGCCGGCGTATTCCACCGCGTAGCCGGTGCCGGCGGCGGCGCCCTCGCGGCCGATCAGATGCAGGATCAGGTCCTTCGCCTCCACCCCTGCGCCCAGGCTGCCGCTGAAATTTACGCGCATGCGCCGCGGCCGCTTCTGCACGATGGCCTGGGTCGCGAGCACCTGCACGATCTCGGAAGAACCGATGCCCCAGGCGAGCGCGCCCAGCGCCCCATGCGTGCTGGTGTGGCTGTCGCCGCAGACCAGCAGCATGCCCGGCTGCGTGAGCCCGAGTTCCGGGCCGATCACATGCACGATGCCCTGCTGCGCATCGTTGACGTCGAACAGGCGTATGCCCCATTCTTTGCAGCCGGCGCGCAGGCCGCTGATGTGGCGCTCGCTCCATTCGGCATTGCCCCCGGTGCGCCCGGGCTCGGTGGACACGACGTGATCGGGCACGGCGAAGGCGCGCTCCGGATTGCGCACCACCAGGCCGCGCGCCGCGATCTCGCGCAGCGCGCCGCGGCCGGACAGATCGTGCAGCAAATGCCGGTCCACGTGCAGCAGCGCCATGCCTTCGCCCAGATCGGCGATGACGTGTTCGTCCCAGAGCTTGTCGAACAGGACGCGCGCGCTCATTCCGCGTATTTCTTTTCGAACGCCCAGACCTCCGGAAAGCCGACGAGTTCGTGCAATTCGCCCATGTCCAAGGCCGGCACGCCGCAGCCGCTCGAGCTGCCGTTCGTCTGCAGGTACGCATAGGCGTCGCGCAGCGCGGCGCAGACGGCGGTCATGCCCACGGAAGGATAGATCGCGATGTCGAAGCCGTAGCGCTTGAGGCTTGCGGCCTCGACCACCGGCGAGCGGCCGCTGGGCACCATGTTCGCGAGCAGCGTCGCGTCGATCTCGCCGCCGATGCGCTTGAACTCCTCCTCCGATTCCGGCGACTCGATGAACACGATGTCGGCCCCGGCCCTGGCATAGGCCTGCCCGCGGCGTATCGCCTCATCCAGCCCGAGCCCGGTGCGCGCGTCGGTGCGCGCGATGATCAGCGTGTCGTCGCGCCTGCGCGCCTCGACCGCCACCTGCAGCTTTTTCACCATGTCTTCGCAGGCGATCACGCGGCGGTTCGGCGTGTGGCCGCATTTTTTCGGCGACTCCTGGTCTTCGATCTGGATCGCCTGCACGCCGGCCGCCTCGTAGCCGCGCACCGTGTGGCGGATGTTGAGAAGGCCGCCGAAGCCGGTGTCGGCATCGGCGATCAGGGGCGTGCTCGTGCCCTCGGCAATGGTGCGCGCGCGCCCGGCCATGTCGGTGTAGGTCACCAGGCCCGCATCGGCCAGGCCCAGGTGCGAGGCGGAGACGCCGTAGCCGGTCATGTACAGCGCCTTGAAACCCATGCGGTCGGCGATCCTGGCGGAGAACATTTCGAACACCCCGGGCGCGAGGATGAACTCGCCCGCGGCGAGCAGTTGTTTCAATCTTGGCTGAGTGGTCATTGCGGCTCCAGAAAAGTCAATTACGATAGTAGGGCAACGGCGCGGCGAACGCTGGGCTTGCGCCCGGATTCCTTCATCTGCGCCGATGCAGCCGGTTATCCAGCGCGAGCAGCATCCAGCTCGCGCCGGTCGCGAACACGATCAACAGCAGCGCCAGCGCCATGATCGTGGTCGGCTCGTTCGACTCCATCGCCTTCACCAGCATGTAGCCGATGCCGCGCTGCGAGGCGAACATCTCGCCTATCATCGTGCCGAGCAGGGTCAGCGCGAAGCCCAGGCGGAATCCGGAAACGATTTCCGGCAGCGTCGCCGGCACCATCACGTGCAGCCCGGCCTGCAGCGGTGTCAGGCGCATGGCGCGCGCGCTGCGCAGGTACACCGGGCGCATGTTGCGCACCGCGTTCATGCTGAAAATGATCACCGGGATAATCCCGTGCAGCGCGCCGAACGCGATCTTGGCCGAAACCCCGAGCCCGAAGAACAGCAGGATCACCGGGTACAGCGTGATTTTCGGAATCGAATAGAGCGCCACCAGCACGGGTTCGGCCACTTCGCCGGAGAGCCGGTGCGCCCCCAGCAGCACCCCCAGGACCAGGCCGCCGACAAGGGAGATCGCGAGCGCCGTGGCGAACGCGCGGCCGGTTTCCCAGGCGTGCCCCGCGAAATCCGGATCCGCCGCGATCAGCGCCAGTCGCTCGGCCGCGCCCAGCGGCGACGGCAGCACCAGTCCGCCCGCGATCCAGTGCAGCACCTGCCACGCAAGGACCAGGGCCGCGATCGCATAACCGGTGTCGAGCACGCCGGACAGGCCGGTCTGCGGCCGGGGCAGCGCGAGTTCCTCGCCTACCGCGCTCATGCGCGGGCCTGGCGCGCGTACAGGCGCCGCTCCCAGTAATACAGCAACATATTCACGCTGCCGACCAGCAGGAGCAGCAGCAGCATCAGCCCGTACATGGTGGGATTGTCGAAATTGTTGTAGGCGAAGGCGATCTTGAAACCGAAGCCGGCGCCGGAGAGCACGAACTCGCCCGCGATGACGCCGATGAAGGAATAGACGATCGCGAGCTTCACGCCGGTGAAGATGTAGGGGGCGCAGGCGGGCAGCGTGACCAGGGCGATTTCCTGCGTGCGCGTGAGCCGCAGCACGCGCGCGGTCTTGGCGAGCACCGCCGGCACCCGTTCGAAGCCGTTCAAGGTATTGAGCATCATCGCCACCACGCCGAACAGGAAGCCGATCGCGACCAGCGGCCAGCGGTTCAGGCCGAACAGCACGATGAACAGCGGATAGAACATGAACGTGGGCACGGCGTAATAGCTGGCGAGCAGCGGGTCGATCGCGCGGCGCAGCCGCGGCAGGCGGTGCAGCACCAGGGCACCGAGAAAACCGAACGCCACCGAGACGAGCAGCGCGAGTCCGACGTTCGAAAGCGTGAGCAGCATGTCCGCGTAATATTCGCCCGAGGCGAGCAGCCGGTACGCGCCCGCCACCATCCGGCTCGGCGGGATCAGCGCCACCGGGTCGATCCAGCCGGCGCGGCAGGCGAGTTCCAGCGCAGCGACCGCCGCGCCGATGAATGCCGTGCGCAGGGTCCCGGCGCGGCTCATTGCAGCTCCGCGATCGCCTTCATCGATTCGGCGCGCAGCAGCGACCACAGCCGCGCCGTGACCTTGCCGAATTCGGGGTCCGCGACGATGGTGCTGTCGCGCTCCTTCGGCCAGCCCGTGGTGACCAGGTCGATGAAGCGCCCGGGGCGCGCCGACATCACGCCGACCCGGTCCGACAGCATCGCGGCTTCATCGAGCGCATGGGTGATCAGCAGCACCGTGGCGCCGGTTTCGCGCCACAGCTTGAGCACTTCGTCTCCCATCAGCAAGCGCGTCTGCTGGTCGAGCGCGCCGAAAGGCTCATCCAGCAGCAGCAGCCGCGGCCGCGCCACCAGCGTGCGCGCGATGCACACCCGCTGGCGCATGCCGCCCGAGAGCTGCGCCGGATACGCGCGCGCGAATCCGCGCAGGCCCATGAACGCGAGCGCGTGCTCGACGCGCTCGGCGACCTCGTTCTCCGGCAGGCCCGCGCGGCGCAGGCCGAATGCGGCGTTGTCCCACACGGTGAGCCAGGGAAAGCTCGCGTCCTCCTGGAACACCACGCCTATGCCGTCGGGGACGCTGCCCGTGACCGGCCGGTTTTCGAATTCGACCGTGCCCGAATTCGCCGCGGACAACCCGGCGAGGACATCGAGCAGGGTGGATTTGCCGCAGCCCGATGGACCGACCACGGAAAAGAACTCGCCCTGCCGCAGTTCCAGGTCGAGCGGCCCGAGCGCATGCACCGGGGGATGCGCTGCGACTGCCGGATAAGTGCGGGTAACCCCCTGCAAGCGGGCGTGATTGCTCAAGTGGCTACTTGCTGCGCTCGTCGGCCGGAAGATAGCTCTCGTCTATCACTTTCCCCCAGTTGAACGGCCCGGGCTCGATCGCTTTGACCAGTTCCAGCCCTTTGAGCATGACGTTCATGCCTTCCATGTCGAACCTGCCGCCGCTCCAATAGACGCCTTTGACCGAAAGGATGTTGTCGATCGCGCTGCGCGCGTGCACCGGGTCGATCTTGTATTCGCGCGCGAGCGCGGCGGCGGATTCGGCCGGATGCTTCAGGATGTACTCGACCCCCTTCTTGCGCGCGGCGATGATGGCGCGGATCTTGTCCGGGTTCTTCTTCAGGTAGTCGGTCTTGACGATGCCCACCGTCTGCGTGATGCGCGGCGCGATCCTGGTCGAATCCCAGACCAGCCGGTAATTGCCCTTCTCCTTGCTCCATACGGGCTCGGTGACATAGTTCATGTCCACGCCGCCCTCGCGCAGCGCCGTGAGCCCGGCGCCGATCGCGCCGGTGGACTTGCGCTCGACCTGGCCGGTCAATTTCGCCTGGTCCAGCATCATGGTGGTAATCATGTCGGTCACCGATTTCGGGCTGGAGTAGCCGAGCTTCTTGCCTTTCAGGTCGGCGAAGGCCTTGATGCTGGTATCGTCCTTGCGCGTGACCCATACCTGGTCGGCCACGGACACCACGCCCGCATGCACGATGGTCAAGTCGACGCCCTGCTGGATCGCCGCGATCGCGGCCGGCAGCGCCACCTCGCCATAGGGAATCTCCGAGGCGAGCGCGTTGCGTATGGTGGTGCCGCCCCCGGCGGAGGTGATGAAGCCGGTGACGTCGATGCCGACTTCCTTGAAGAAGCCCTTTTCCCTGGCCACGGCGAACGGGGCGCCGTACATGCCCTGGCCGAAGTGGGTTACCGTCAGGTCGACGGCGACCGCGAGTGAAGCCTGCGCCAGCGCGAGCAGCGCCAGCGCCCATTTCAGGAATCCCGTGTTCATTGTTCCTCCTATATCGGGTAAATGTCTTTTTTTGTCCCGCCCCATATTACCCGTGCCCAGCGCCGGGCTCAACCGGTTTCCCGGCGGGGCATTGCCGCCGCCCTGCGGTCTTGCCGGAGAAGCCGTAGTATGATTCGCGCGTTCGATTCGGCGACGGGCATCAACATGGACGGCGGCAAGTTCCTGACCTGGCAGGTAGGCGACGTGCGGATCACGCGCGTGGCCGAACTGGGCGGCGACCCGTTTCCGGGCACGTTCATGTTCCCCGCGTGCACCCCGGAGCTGGTGCTGCGCCACGCCTGGCTCAGGCCGCATTTCGCGCTCGAAGACGGCCGCCTGTTCGGATCGATCCACAGCTTCGTCATCGAATCGGGAAAGCGGCGCATTATCGTCGACACCTGCGTCGGTAACGACAAGGCGCGCGCCATCAAGGCGTGGAACAGGCTGCAAGGGCCGTTCCTGGCCGATCTCGAGCAGGCCGGATTTCCCGCGGACAGCATAGACACGGTGCTGTGCACCCATCTGCACGTCGATCACGTCGGCTGGAATACCCGCCTGGTCGAGGGCAAATGGCTGCCGACTTTTCCCAATGCGCGCTATCTGTTCGGCCGCAGGGAATGGGAGCACTGGTCCTCCGAAGCCGCAAAGCACAACGACGGCGACGTGCTGGGTGATTCGGTGCGGCCGATTATCGACGCCGGTCTGGCCGAACTGGTCGACATGCAGCACACGCTGACCCCGGAAGTGCGGCTGGAACCGACGCCGGGCCACACGCCGGGGCACGTCAGCGTGCACATCGCGTCGCGCGGCGAGGAAGCGGTCATCACCGGCGACCTGATGCACCATCCGCTGCAATGCGCCGAACCCGACCTCGCCAACAACTTCGACGTGGATACGGCCGCCGCGCGACGCACGCGGCGCGAGTTTCTAGCGCGTTATTCGAACCGGCCCGTGCTGGTGCTCGGCACCCACTTCGCGCCGCCCACCGGCGGCTGGGTGGTCGATGCGGAGCAGGCTTGGCGCCTGGCGCTCAAGCCGGCGGACGGGGCCGAATAGCGCCCGGCGATGCCGCCCGGAGGCGCGCTC
>JAJZUK010000021.1 GCA_021847125.1 Pseudomonadota bacterium
CGGTGCGCCTGCCGGATCAGGTAAACAGCTCGACGCGGCGGCGATATTCGGAGGGCGGAATGCCGAGGTTCTGGCGGAAGAAGCGGGTGAAGTGATTGGCTTCGGCGAAACCGAGCGACCCGGCGAGGGCGTTGATCGCGGTCTCGTCCGCGCTCAGGCGGCCGAAGGCGGACTCCATGCGCAGCGCGTTGAGGTAGAGCGCCGGCGACAGTGCGGTGCATTCCTTGAACAGGTAGAAAAAATGCGGCCGCGACAGGTTGCACAGCCGCGCCAGTTCGTCGAACGGCAGCTGCGTGTCCAGGTTCTCGTTCATGAAGCGGATTGCGCGCTTGATGCGCGGATCGGACGGCCGCCGCAGGCTGGCGCGGTAGATTTCCATGTGCTCGCGCCAGGCGGAAAATTCGTAGATCACCGACATCATCAGCTCGAACAACGCGATTTCCCAGCGCGCCTTGTCCTTCTCGTCGCGCTGCGGCTCGAACATGCCCGCGACCAGGCGATCGGCGAGCGCGCGCACATGCGGCGGGATGCGCACGCAGGGCTGCGGAAAAAATCCCTGCAGACCGCTGACCGACAGCTTGCGGTCCATGCCGGCGAGCCAGGCAGGTTCGATATAGAGCGCGAGCACGGTGGAGCGCTGGTTGCGGCGCCGATGCACCTTGCAATGGGGTTCCCAGGCGTTGACCAGCACCAGCGTGTCCTGGCTCAGAGGGTAGAACTGCTCGCGCACCTGGAACGAGGTATCCGCGCCCTCGGCCTTGATCAGAACGTGGCACTGCGGGTGGCTGTGCATCACCAGGTCCTTGTCCGAGTCGAGCAAGGCGACGCGGCCGAAGCGGCCCTGGAACAGCTTGAGAGCGCTGGTCATGCGCTGAATTATAGGGGCGAGCGTCACTCTGCGGCAACGGTAATTGCCGAGGCGACAGATAGTTAGCGCAAAAATCAGACTCCGCGGTAGGCCGCTTGCCGGGTTTCGGGGCATTATGCCGCTCATGAAAGCCGCCCCGTTCGAATACGCCCGCCCGGAAACGCTGGCCGAAACCTGTAGCCTGCTGGCCGAGCACGGGCCGGATGCAAAGCTGATCGCGGGCGGGCAAAGCCTGGTGCCGATGATGGCGATGCGCTTGGCGCGGCCCGCCTGGCTGATCGACATCGCGCGGCTGGCGGAATTGCAGCACTTGGCTGCGCCTGCCGCGGGGGAGGCGGACGGCGTCTTCGTCGTCGGCGCCGGCGTGCGCCAGGGCGTGATGGAGCGCGAGCCGCGCGCGCGAGAGAGTCTGCCTTTGCTGGCCAAAGCCTTGCGCTGGGTGGGCCATGTGCAGACGCGCAATCGCGGCACCATCGGCGGTTCGATTGCGCACGGCGATACGTCCGCGGAGATCGCGCTCACCGCCTGCGTGCTCGATGCGATGCTGGAGTTGCGCGATACCTCGGGCGTGACCGAGATTCCGGCGCGCGAATTCTTCCTCGCGCCCATGGTGACGGCGATCCTGCCCGAGCAGTGTCTGGCCGAGATCCGCTTTCCCGTATGGCGATCCGCGGACAAGAATATCCGGCGCGGCTGCGCGTTCGAGGAAGTCAGCGTGCGGCACGGCGACTTCGCGCTGGTTTCGGCCTGCGCGCAGCTGGAACTGGATCCGGACGGGCGCTGCCTGCGCGCTGAACTGGGTCTGGGCGGAGCGGCGCCGACGCCGCTCGCCTTGTCCGAAGTCGGGGCGCAGCTGGTCGGCGCCAAGCTCGACGAGCAGGCAATCGGCGCGGCTGCGGCGGCCGCTGTGGCACTTGCCGATCCGGAAGGGGATCTGCACGCGAGCGCCGATTACCGCCGCCATCTGGCGCGGGTACTGGTGGAGCGCGTATTGCGCGCGGCGCGACAGGATGCGAGGAGCAGAGTGGGCACATGAGCGACGAACGCTTGTATCCGGTATCGATCGAAGTCAACGGTACGCTGCGCGAGGCGCTGGTGCCGGCGCGGCTCACGCTGGTGGACTTTCTGCGCGACACGCTGCGCCTCACCGGCACGCACGCCGGCTGCGAACACGGCATTTGCGGCGCCTGCTCGGTGCTGCTCGACGGCGAACCGGTGCGCTCCTGCATCATGTACGCGGTGCAGGCCGACGGGCGCAAGGTCACGACGATCGAGGGGCTGGCGCAGCCCGACGGCCGGCCGGGCGCGCTGCAGGACGCGTTCTGCGAAGCGCACGCGACCCAGTGCGGTTACTGCACCCCGGGCATGGTAATCGCGGCGCATGCACTGCTCGAAGCCAACCCGGCACCGGCGGAGCAGGAAATCCGCGAAGCGATCGGTGGCAATCTGTGCCGCTGTACCGGCTATCAGCAGATCGTCGATGCGATCAAGCTTGCCGCGGATAAGCGCAAGGAGGCGGCGGCATGAGCGCCGCTCCGCAACCGGGCTTTCGCTACATCGGCAAGAAGCGCCGCACCAAGGAGGATCCGCGCTTCGTCACCGGGCGCGGCCGCTTCGTCGCCGACATCGCGCTGCCGGGCATGAAGCATGTGGCGCTGGTCACCAGTCCCCACGCCGCGGCGCGCATCAAGGCCATCCGCACGCATAAAGCCTTGGCTCTGCCCGGCGTGCACTATGTGCTCACCGGCGCGGAACTGTGCGCGGCGACCGAGGCGCTGCTACCGGGGGTGGATGCGCCCAAGGTGACGCGCTATCCGCTCGCGCACGAGGTGGTGCGCTATGCCGGCGAATGGGTGGCGGCCGTGGTCGCGGAGACGCGCGCCCTGGCCGAGGACGCAGCGGAAAAAATCGAGATCGACTACGAAGCCACCACGTACGTGCTCGATCCGGAGAAATCGATCGCACCCGATGCGCCGCTGGTGCATCCGGCGCATGGCAGCAACGTGCTGTACCGGCGCAAGTTCGTCTGGGGGCCGGTGGAGGAGGATTTCGCGCGCGCCGAACACAAGCTCGCCTTGCGCGTGCGCTGGGGGCGCAGTGCGACCGTGCCGATCGAAACCTTCGGCATTGCGGCGCAGTGGGATCCGGGCCAGCAGCTGCTCGATGTATGGGCTTCGATCCAAATGCCGAAGTATCCGGATCAGATCGCGCGCGCGCTGCGCCTGCCCGGCAATGCGGTGCGCGTGCATTTCGACGTCGACGTGGGCGGCAGCTACGGCGTGAAGCGCGGCATCAAGCATACGGTGCTGGTGGCTTATCTCGCGAAAAAGCTCGGCATGCCGGTGCGCCTGATCGAGGACCGCCTCGAGAACATGCGCGGCGGCGATATGCACGGGCCGGATCGCATCTTCGACCTGCAGCTCGCATTCGAATCCGACGGTACGATCCGTTCGCTCAAGATCCGCGCGCTGGACGACGTCGGCGCCTATGCCGGCCGCTCGCCGCTGCAGCTGGGCAAGCCGGTGGGCGCGATCGTCGGACCCTACCAGATCCATAGCGTGGAATACGAGCCGATTTCGGTGATGACGAACAAGACCGCGCAGGAAGCGGTGCGCGGCTTCGGCCAGTCGCCGACCAACTACGCGCTGGAATCGGGCATCGACGCGGTTGCGCGCCATCTGGGCATGGACCGCATCGCGCTGCGCAAGAAGAATTTCATCCGCAAGGACCAGTTCCCGTATCTGATTCCGAGCGGCACCAGCTACGACAGCGGCGACTATCACGCGGTGCTGGATAAGGCGCTCGCGGCCGCCGATTATCCGGCGCTGGTTGCGGCGCGCGACGCAGCGCGCCAAGCCGGGCGCCTCGCCGGCATCGGCATCGCGAGCTGCCTCGAGCCTTCCGGCGGCAATTCCTCGTTCGAGCCGCTGTTCAATCCGAAGAACGAAACCACGACCTGGATGGATTCCTGCCTGGTGCGCATCGATCTGTCCGGCGCGATTACCGGCGTCATGAACACCTCCAGCTCCGGCCAGGGGCATGAGACCTTGGTCGCGACCGTGCTGGGCGAGGTGCTGGAGCGCGACCCGGACACGATACGCGTGGTGCATGCCGATTCGCTCAACGCGCTGCCCTCCAACAGCCCGGTCGGCAGCCGCATGGCGATCATGCTCGGCGGTGCGGCGGCCGGCGCGGCGCGCAAGATCAAGGCGGCGCTGCTTGCGATCGCCGCGCACAATCTGCACCAGGACGTGGCCGAACTGGAATACCGCGAAGGCAGCGTCAGCGTGAAAGGCGAACCGAAGCAGACGCTCGGCTGGGCGCAGCTGATCGAAATCGCGCACCGCAAGTTCCACCAGATGCCGCCGGGACTGGAGCCGGGGCTGCAGGCGAAGTTCGTATGGGAGGTGCCAACCGGCGGGGGGCTGCCTACGGCCGACGGGCGCATCCAGATGTATCCCTGTTTTTCGTTCGAGGCGCATGTGGTGCTGGTCGAGATCGATCCGGCGACGGGGCAGCCGAAGCTCGCGCGCTATGCCTGCGGCCACGATTGCGGCGTGATGATCAGCCCGGACATCGTGCACGGCATGACCTTCGGCGGCATCGCGCATGGCATAGGCGCAGCGCTGTACGAGAAGTTCGCCTACAGCGACAACGGCCAGCTCGAAAGCCAGTCGTTCATGGACTATCTGATTCCAAGCGCGCTCGAAGTACCGGCCTTGACCATCGCCGATCACTGCACGCCCTCACCACATACCACGTTCGGCCAGAAGGGCTCGGGCGAGGCCGGTTATCTCGGTGCGCCGGCCGCCATCGCCTGCGCCATCAACGACGCGCTCGCGCCGCTCGGCGCTTCGATCGCCGAATTGCCGATGACGCCATTACAGATCTGGACGCGGATGCAACTCGCCCGCGCCGGTAATTAGCCGCAGCAAGCGGCGCGACACACTAGGAGGAGGTGAGATGAAAGCACGACTATTCGGGCGCTTCGCGCGCTGTCTGGCGCTGGTCGCGACTCTGGGCCTTGCTGCGGGTACGGTGCAGGCACAGGCCCTGCACAAGATCGAAATCGTGGTGTTCGGTGCGCCTTCGCTTGGCGCCTTCCTGCCGCCCGTGATCAAGGCGCGCAAGCTCGACGAGGCGAACGGCCTGGACATCACGTTCCAGGCGCGCACCCCCGACGCCTATGCGACGCAGTTCAACGGCGGCGAATTCCAGGTCGGCGGCAGCGCGGCGCTGCTGACGGTCGGCCTCGCGGATCTGCGCGGACTGAAGGTGAGCTACCTGTTCAATCTGTTCGATTTCTGGGGCGCGGTGGTGACCGGCAAACCCGGGATCAAGACGCTCGCCGATCTGCAGGGCAAGCAGCTTGCCGCGGCGCGCGGCACCACGAATTTCGTCATGGTCGACTGGTTCGCGCGGCAGCAGAAGGTCGACATGGCCAAGGTCGAGGTCATCAACACGGCGACGCCGGGCCTGGTCGGTTACGCGCTCGCCGACCGCGCCGATGCGGTGCAGTTGTGGGAGCCCGCCTACTCGACGCTGATGGCGCAAAAGCCCACGCTGCGCACGCTCGATCTCGACATACCGAAACAGTGGCGCGCGTTCGCCGGCGGCGACAAGATTCCGTATCTGGGCGTGGCCGCGCACACCGAATGGGTGGAAAAGAACCAGGCGCTCGTCGCTCCGCTGTACCGCACCTACAAGCAGGCGGCGCAATGGGTTGCGGCCAATCCGGCCGCAGCGGCGAAGCTGATCTCGCCCAAGGCCGACGCGGCGGGCCTGGCCGTGCTGGAGCAGCTCATCCGCGACAATGTGCGCCTGGGCATGAACGTGCAGCCGGCGGGCGAACTGCGCAAGGAAATCGAGGCGGTGTATCGCGCCGGCCAGTCGATCGGCTATCTGCCCAAGGCGCCATCGGCGGCAACGGTCTATGACGGGCGCCTGGAGTAATCGCGCCGGCGCAGGGGACCGAGCGTGATGACGCCCTGGTACAAGCTGCGCAAGGAAACGGTGCTCGCGCTGGGCGGGCTGACGCTCGCCTGGCAGTGCGCGTCGTATTTCTTTCCGCCCTATCTGTTCCCGCCGGTGCCGGCGATCGCGCAGAAGTTTCTCGCGATCTTCCTCGATCCGGAGAGCCTGGTCAACGCCGGCGCAACCGCGGCGCGCATCTTCGCCGGGCTCGCGCTGGCCTTCCTGCTCGGCGTGCTGCTCGCGTTCTTGATGGGGCGCTCGGAGCGCAATTACCGCTATGCCTATCCGCTGCTCAACTTCATCCAGGGCATTCCGGCCTTGTCGTGGGTGGTGATTGCAATCATCTGGTTCAAGGGCACGGAGCCGCGCATCCTGTTCATCATGGTCGCGACCACAGTGGCGGCGTTCAGCTTCCAGATTCTCGACGCCTACCGCTCGATGTCGAAGGATTTGTTCGAGATGACGCTGTCCTTCCGCCCGAGCAAGCGCGATCTGTTCCGCACGCTGATCCTGCCGACCATCGTGCCCGGCATGCTGACTGCGTGGAAGGTGAACCTGGGTAACGCCGCGCGCGTCGTGGTGGTGGCGGAACTGGTCGGCGCCACCGGCGGCATAGGCTACCAGCTGCTGCAGCAGCAGCAGCTGTTCGACATGGCAGGGGCGCTCGCCTGGACGCTGGTGCTGGTCGTATTCGTACTGATCGTGCAGCAGGTGATCACTAGGCTCGAGGACTGGCTGCTCGCCTACCGGCCGCGCGCGGAGCGTTCCACATGAGCGAGCCGAATGCAGTCGTTGCCGACGCGGCGATCGAGTTTCACAACGTGGTGAAGCGCTTCCTGCGCCATGACCGGCGCGACGAATCGTTCCTCGCCATCGACCGGCTGAGCTTCGCCGTGGCGCCGGGCGAGATGATCGCCGTGCTCGGCCGGACCGGCTGCGGCAAGTCGACCATGTTCAACCTGCTCGCGGGCCTGATCGAACCGACCGAGGGCACGGTGCGCGTGCTCGGGCACGATCCGTTTCACGAATTCGACTGGTTCCGGGGCAAGCTGGCCGTGGTGTTCCAGAACGACCGCCTGCTGCCCTGGCGCACGGCGCTAGCCAATGTCGAGCTCGGGATCGAACTGCTGGGCAAGGACGAAGAGGAGCGGCGCGTGATCGCGCTCGGCTGGCTCGAGCGGCTGGGATTGAAGGGGCATGAGCACGATTATCCGCATGCGCTCTCGGGCGGCATGCGCCAGCGCGTGTCGATTGCGCGCGCGTTCGCAGTGAATCCGGAGATCCTGCTGTGCGACGAGCCGTTCTCGGCGCTGGACGAACTCACGGGCCAGCGGCTGCGCGAGGAATACACGCAGCTGGTGCGCGAGAACGGCAAGACCAGCATTTTCGTCACCCATTCCATCAACGAGGCCTTGCAGCTGGGCGAGCGCATCCTGGTGTTCCACCGTCCCGCGCGCATCGCGCTGGAAGCGAGAGTCGCGGGCGGCGAGCGCGAAGCCATACGCCAGCGCGTGTTGGAGGCAATGAACCCGAGTGAGCCCAGATTGGCTGAGGAGGCAGCATGATCATTGATATCCACGCGCATTTCTTACCGCAATTGCTGTATGAGCGGTTTGATGCGCAGGCGGCGAAATTCCCGGGGGTGCAGCTGTTGCGCGGCGAAAAGGGCACGCGCCTGCAGTTCCCGGGCGGGGAGCCGACGCGTCCGATCTCGCCCAAGCTGTCGGATCTCGCCGATCGCCGTGCCTGGATGGACAAGAACGGCATCGACCACCAGCTGGTCGGCGGCTGGCTCGATAGCTTCGGCTACGAGCTTGCGCCGGGCGAAGGCCTGGCCTGGAGCCGCTTCATCAACGACTGCATGCGCGAGGCGCTCGTCGGCGAGACGCGCTTTACCCCGCTCGCAACGGTGCCGCTGCAGGACGGAAAATTGGCAGCCGAGGTGCTGGGCGAGGCGATGGAGACCGGATTCGGCGGCGTGATGATAGGCACGCTGCCCAAGGGCCTGGGGGGCGTGCTCGACGATTCCCAGCTCGACCCATTCTGGGAATTGGCGTCGAAACTGCAGGCGGGCGTATTCCTGCACCCGATGTTCCTCTGCGGCGAGCCGCGCCTCGCTGACTACGATCTGGTGAACGCGATCGGCCGCGTCGCCGACACTTCGATCGCAGTCGCGCGGCTGCTGTTCTCCGGGCATCTGCTCAAATTTCCAGGCATGAAACTGGTGATCTCGCATGGCGGCGCCGCGCTGTCCATGGTGCTGGGGCGGCTCGCGCGCAATTTCACCGTCGCCCAGGGCAAGTATGCCGATCCGCGCAAAGGCTTCGAAGCCCTGTATTTCGACAGCGTGGTGTTCGACGCCGATGCGCTGCGCTTCCTTGCGGGCAAGGCCGGCGCGGCCAGAATCATGCTCGGCTCCGATATGCCGTTCCCGATCGGCGATGTCGAGCCGTGCAAAGTCGTGCACGCGGCGGGATTCGCCGAAGCGGAGCGCGCGGCGATCCTCGGCGGCAACGCGCAGGGCGTATTCCGCATCCGGCGCGATTGCTGGTGCCGGACCTGAGGAGTCGCCGATGGCTTTGGAAATGAAAGGCGAATATGCGCTTCCGGCAGCTCAGACCGAGTTGTGGCGCCTGTTGAACGATCCCGAGGTGCTTGCGAAAATCATTCCGGGCTGCAATACCGTGCGTGCGCTCGGCGCCGATCGCTACGAGATGGGCCTCAAACTTCAAGTCGGAAGCGTAAGCGGGGAATACATGGGCAATGTGGCGATCTCCGACAAACAGGAGCCGGCGCATTATGTGCTGCAGATCGAAGGGCAGGGTTCGATCGGATTCATGAAAGGCTCGGCGGCCTTCGATCTCGAGGCGCAGGGCGAGGACAAATCGCTGCTGCGCTACGCCGGCAGTGCGGAAGTGGGGGGCGTGGTCGCAGGCGTGGGCCAGCGTGTGCTCTCGGGCGTGGCCAAATTCCTGGCCGGGCGCTTCTTCAAGGCGCTGGAAAAGCACATCGAGCAAGGCAAGGACGCGGGCAACGCCTGACCGGTGTTTCAGGACCGCCGCCTGGCGGCCAAAGAAAAGGCCCGGGGACGCGCTAGTCGTCGCCGGGCCGAAGAGTCTGCCGCCGGATGTTTTTCGTGGACAGGAGAGCCCCCAACATCCGCCACGATGATCTCATGTTCCCTTGGAATTTTGCTTGCGCTGGATCAAATCCGGCGGCGACTCGCCTGAGAGGATGGCGGCTTTCATATT
>JAJZUK010000022.1 GCA_021847125.1 Pseudomonadota bacterium
CGAGAGGGCTTGCGCGCTGCGCGCGCCAACCATGATTTTGGTACGGATATAAAGCTCATCCGTACCAAAATCATGGTTATGAAAAAAACAACAACGACCTGGGGTTGGTTCTATACAAGATCGTCAATGGTGCACGGATGCGCTTTTCATCCGTGCACCATTGACGATCCGCGCGGACGGCTTCTGGTCCGCGCAACTGGCAAAACTCTGCAAAAAAAACAAGGTGGCGTTGTATACATTGCCACGTATAACATCGCAGATCAGCGCCGGCGCGTCGCAAGCGCGAGCAGCGGCACGCCGGCGGCGAGCACCCCAACACCGACCAGCGCGCCCAGGCGCGTATAAGCCAGGCTGGAATACAGCAGCCAGGCGCTGCTGGCGCAGAATGCGAGCGGCAGCAGCGGATACAGCGGCACCCTGAACGGCCGCGCCAGATCCGGTTCACGCCAGCGCAACACGAACAGCGCGACCCCGGTGAGCAGGAAAAACAGCCAGAACACCGGCGCCGTGTAGTCCACCATGGTCTCGAATCCCTGGCGCAGGAGCGCACCGAAGGCGATCAGCGCCAGCGCCACCGCGCCCTGCAGCAGCAGCGCGCGCGCGGGCGAGCCGCTGCGCGCGTCCCAGCGGCCGAGGAAACCGAGCAGCGGCCAGTCGCAGCCCAGGGCATAGCTGCTGCGCGCGCCGAAGATGATGCTGGCATTGATCGAAGTCAGCACCGACACGGCGATCAGGATGCTCATCGCCTGCGCCCCCGCGCTGCCCCAGACCGGTTGCAGCAGATCCGCCGCGACCACTTGCGAGCGCGCCATACCCGACAAGCCCAGGCCGCGCAGATAGGCGAGGTTCACCAGCAGGTACAAGGCGGTGATGATGCCCATGCTCCACACCAGCGCGCGCAGCATGTTGCGCCGCCCGTCCTTGACTTCAGCCGAGATGTAGGCGGCTTCGTTCCAGCCGCCGTAGGTCAGCAGCACGAATACCATGCACAGGCCGAAAGCGGGCCGGCCCGGATCGGCGTTTCCGGAGACGGCGGCTGCGGCCGGCGCAAGCACCAGCCCCGCAAACACCAGCGCCAGCAAGCCCAGCACCTGAAACGCGGTCAGCCAGTTCTGCGTCGCCGTGCCGAATTTGACGCCGGCGATATTCACCGCGGTCAGCAGGATCACGATCGAGGCGGCGTAGATCGCGGAAGACTGCGCGCCCAGCGCATACAGGCGCGAACAATAGTCGCCGAACACGAAGGCGAGCAAGGCGATCGATCCGGTGGTGATCACCGCCAGGCGCGCCCAGGCAAACAGAAACGACAATTTCCTGCCGTAGGCGCGGGTGAGAAAATGGTAGTCGCCGCCGGCGTGCGGACAGGCCGTGGCGAGTTCGGCGTAGCACAGCGCGCCGATCAGCGAAACCGCCCCACCCAGCAGCCAGGCGCCGATCATGGCCGCTGCGCCGCCCGCGTTGGCCGCCACCACCGACGGCGCCTTGAATATGCCGGCCCCGACGACGATGCCGACGATCAGCGCGATGGCATCGCGAAGATCGAGCACCGGCCTGGGCCGTCCCGCCGTTGGCGTAGTATGCTCGCGACTCTCGCTCATACAGAAGATTATGCGTTGATACCCAGCGCCGGCCAAGTGCTTTGAGCATGTTTGAAGAATAGGTGACGATGCAAGACCCGAACCAAGAGGTGAGACTGGCGCTGGAGCGCATGCAGCTGCTCGCCCCGGGCGAAACCTTCATCGCCGAGACGCTGCCGGGCGGCGTGTCCTCGGACATACTGCGCGTAGACCTGCCCGGCCGCGCCCTGTGCTTCAAGCGCGCGCTGGCCAAGCTCAAGGTCGCGGCCGACTGGCGCGCCCCGGTCGAACGCAACCATGCCGAAGTCGAATGGCTGCGCCTGGCCGAGGATCTCGCTCCCGGTTCCGTGCCGCGCGTCCTCGGCGAGGACAGGCAGGCGGGCGCGTTTGCGATGGAATACCTGGACCCCGCGTCGCATCCGGTGTGGAAAAACGAGCTGCGCGACGGCAACATCCAGACCGAAACCGCAGCCGCGGTCGCGCGCGCCATCGCGGCCATCCATGCAGGCACGGCGCGGCGCGCGGATCTCGCCGCGCGCTTTGCCAACGATCACATTTTTCATCCGATCCGGCTCGAGCCCTATCTGCTCGCCACGGCCGCGCGCCATCCGGACTGCGCAGCGCGGCTGCGCGAACTCGTCGAAATCACGGCGCGCAACAAGCTCGCGCTGGTGCACGGCGACCTCAGCCCGAAAAACATCCTGGTGGCGGCACACGGCCCCGTTCTGCTCGACGCCGAATGCGCCTGGTACGGCGATCCGGCCTTCGATCTCGCCTTCTGCCTCAACCATATGCTGTTGAAATGCCTGTGGCGGCCGCAGTGGCGCGAGCGCTATCTGGCCTGCTACGACGCGCTCGCCTCGAACTATCTTGCGCGCGTCGGCTGGGAGCCGCGCTCGGGCGTCGAGGCGCGTGTCGCGCATTTGCTGCCCGGTCTGTTCCTCGGGCGCGTCGACGGCAAGTCCCCGGCCGAGTACCTCACCGACGAAGGTGACAGGCAACGGGTGCGCCGCGTCGCGCAGCGCTTTCTGCTCGAACCGGCCGATCAGCTCGCGGCGATACGCGAGGCATGGAACACCGAATTGTGTACGACGTCCTAAACGCTCGAGCATACGACACGCAGAATTGCGCGCTACGCGCGCCACCTGCGGGTTGGGGTTGCTTTTATCCAAGATCGTCGATTGTGCGCGGATACGCTTTTCATCCGCGCACAATCGACGATCCGCGCGGACGGCTTTTCGTCCGCGCAAAAATAGAACCTCGCCCACAACGGAGGCGAGATTTTGGTCGCCACGCATAGACGAAAGGCACTTGAATGATAGATACGACGATAGCCGGAATCAAAGGCCGCAGGGTGTGGGATTCGCGCGGCAGGCCCACGGTGGAAGCCGAGATCACGCTGGCCTGCGGCGCGCGCGGCCGGGCGATCGCACCCGCCGGCGTTTCGCGCGGCGCGCGCGAAGCCATCGATTTGCGCGATGCCGACGGCTACGGCGTCACGGCCGCGGTCGCCAACGTCAATGGCCCCATCGCCGGCGCGCTCACGGGCATGAACGCGGAGCAGCAGGAAGACCTGGACCGTGCGCTGATCGCCCTGGATGGCACGCCCAACAAGGCGCGACTGGGCGCGAACGCCACGGTCGCCGTGTCTTTGGCCGCGCTGCACGCGGCGGCCAACGCCCAGGGCCTGCCCTTGTTCCGCTACCTCGCACCAGGCAATCCCGTGTGCCTGCCGCTGCCGGAAATCCAGATTTTCGGCGGCGGCGCGCACGCCGGCCGGCGCATCGACATCCAGGATCTGATGGTCATGGCGCTCTCGGCAGAAAGCTTTGCCGAAGCGCTGGAGATGACGGCGCGCGTCTATCACGCCGCCGGCGAGCTCATGCGCGACGCGGGCAAGCTACGCGGCGTCGCCGACGAAGGCGGCTGGTGGCCGGAGTTCTCGAGCAACGAGGAGGCGATCGAAACCCTGATGCGCGCGATCGAGCGCGCCGGATTCACGCCCGGCGCGGACGTCGCAATCTCGCTCGACATCGCCGCTTCGGAATTCGGCAGCGGCGGCCGCTACCGGCTGGGCCTGGACGCGAAGAGCCTGGACAGCGACGGCCTGTGCGAGCGGGTGCTCGGCTGGATCGCGCGCTACGCCATTGTTTCGGTGGAAGATCCGCTCGCAGAGGACGACCGCACGGGCATGATGCGCTTCACCGCCGCGGCCGGCGGCAAGGTGCAGATCATCGGCGACGATTATCTGACCACCAGCGCCGAACGCGTCAAGGCAGCGATTGCCGACCGCGCCTGCAACGCCGTCCTGCTCAAGCCCAACCAGTGCGGCACGGTGACCGAGACGCGCGCCGCGCTCACCGCGGCCAAGGCGGCCGGCTGGGGCTGCATCGTCTCGGCGCGCTCGGGCGAAACCGAGGACGTGAGCATCGTGCATCTTGCCGCCGGCTGGGATGCGGGACAGCTCAAGGTCGGCTCGTTCGCGCGCGGCGAGCGCATGGCGAAATGGAACGAGGCGCTGCGCATCGAAGAAATGCTGGGCGCGGACGCACGCTTTGCCGGGCGTAGCGCCCTGCCATTGAAAAAATCGTAGCGTTTCTGTAGGAGGGGCGCCCTCGCCCCGACAATGCTGCGATTGCGAAAACCGGTCGGCCCGAGGGCGGGCCTCCTACAAAGTCCGCAACTGCGCGCCTGCTCTATGCAGCGGTTATAATGCGCTCGCCGTGAAGAAAAACAACCTATCCCTGCGGCTATGAGCGCGGATTCCTCCGCGCAACCGCATCCCCTGCGCGGCGCCCTGCTGATCATGACGGCGGTGGCGATGTTCGTCGTCATGGACTCGATCTCCAAGTATCTGTCGCGCTTCTACCCGGTGCCGGCCATCGTCTGGGCGCGCTACGCCTTCCATTTGCTGCTGGTGGTCGTCGCGCTCGGCCCGAGACTGGGTCTGGACCTGGTGCGCACGCGGCGGCTGGGCGCGCAACTCGTGCGCGGGCTGCTGCTCGCCGCCTCGACGCTGTTCTTCGTCTTCGGGATCAAGCAAATGCCGCTGGCCGAGACCTCGTCGATCACCTTCATCGCGCCGGTGCTGGTCACGCTGATGGCCGCGTTCATACTCAAGGAAAAAGTGGAATTCGCGCGCTGGCTGGCGGTCGCCGGCGGATTCGTCGGCGTGCTGATCATCATCCGCCCGGGCAGCGGCGTATTCACCTGGGCCTCGGTGCTGCCTCTGGGCAGCGCTACCTGCTTTGCGTGTTATCAGATCCTCACGCGCAAGCTTGCCAACCTGGAGAGTCCCTATACTTCGATCTTCTATGCCGGATTAGTCGGCAGCGTAATCATGTCGCTGGCGCTGCCCTATGTCTGGACCCTGCCGCAAAGCGCCAATCACGCGCTGCTGTTCGTCGCCATCGGCATTATCGGCGGCTCCAGCCACCTGATACTGATCAAAGCCTATGACTGCGCCCCGGCGTCCAGGCTCGCGCCGTTCAGCTATACGCAGTTGATCTGGGTGATGTTGAGCGGCTATCTGGTGTTCGGCGATTTTCCCGATCGCTGGTCGCTCGTCGGCATCGGCGTTATCGTGGCGAGCGGCATCTACATCGCCACGCACCAGCGCTTGTCCGAGCGGCAGCAGCGGGCCGAATTGCAGGAAAGCGCGCCGGGGGCTTGATTCAGCAGTCCTGAAATTTGCGCTACTGTGTAATGACCCACCCTCATCCCGACCCTCTCCCGCCTCGGCGGGAGAGGGAGCGTTCCCTCGCCCCGCTTGCGGGGAGAGGGCTAGGGTGAGGGGACGCGGCGCAGGAAGTCCTGGTACGCGGCCGCGATGCCTTCGTCGAACCGCGTGCGCGCCCGCCATCCCAAGGCATTGATCCTGGCCGAATCGAGAAACTTGCGCGGCGTGCCGTCGGGTTTTGACGTATCGAAGCGCAAGCTGCCGTGAAAGCCGATCACGCGTGCCACGGTGCGCGCGAGTTCGGCGATGGAGAGGTCCTCGCCGTAGCCGATGTTCACCAGCGGCGGGTGGGTGTCGCTGACGAGTTCGTCGAATTGTCCGGCCGGAAGATCGAGCAGGTAGACGCAGGCTTCGGCCATGTCCTCGCTGTACAGGAATTCGCGCATGGGCTTGCCCGTGCCCCAGATGACCGCTTCGGCCAGCCCGCCCTGCTTGGCTTCGTGCATTTTGCGGATCAGCGCGGGCAGCACGTGGGAATTGTTCAGGTCGTAGCTGTCACCCGGCCCGTAGAGATTGGTCGGCATCGCCGCGAGAAAACGCGTTCCGTACTGCCGGTTGTAGGACCAGCACATTTCGATGCCGGCGATCTTGGCCACGGCATAGGGGCGATTGGTCGCCTCCAGCGGCCCGGTGAGCAGGTAGTCCTCCTTGATCGGCTGCGGACAATCGCGCGGGTAGATGCAGGAGGACCCGAGGAACAGCAGCCGCTTTACGCCGGCCTTCCAGGATTCGTGCAGCACATTGGTCTGCACCGCGAGATTGCTGTGGACGAATTCCGCCGGGTAGCTGCTGTTGGCGACAATGCCGCCGACCTTGGCAGCGGCGATAAACACGTAGTCGGGTCGCTCGCGCTGGAAAAAATCCCGCACCGCGGCTTGCTCGGTGAGCTCCAGCTCGGCATGGGTGCGCAATACCAGGTTGCGGTAACCCTTTTGCTCGAGCTGCCGCACGATCGCCGAACCGGCCAGGCCGCGGTGGCCGGCGACGTAGATTTTCGCGTTTTTATCCATTACTCGTGCCGGTCGAAGGTCTTGTGGCCATGGCTTTTCACCAGCGCGTCGCGCTCGGCCGCGCGCAGGTCCTCGCGCACCATTTCGACGACCAGCTCGCCGAATTTCACTTTCGGCGTCCAGCCGAGCTTGGCCTTGGCTTTGCTGGCATCGCCCAGCAGCGAGTCCACCTCGGTCGGCCGGAAGTAGCGCGGATCGACGGCAACGACGCAGCGGCCGTTCTGGTCGTAGGCCTTCTCGTCCTTGCCCTCGCCCCTCCAGCTTAGCTGCAGGCCCAGCTCCGCCGCCGCGGCAGCGACGAATTCACGCACGCTGTGCTGCTCGCCGGTGGCGATGACGAAATCCTCGGGCTGCGCTTGCTGCAGCATCAGCCACATCGCCTCGACGAAATCGCGCGCATGCCCCCAGTCGCGCCGCGCGCTGAAATTGCCGAGGTAGAGGCAGTCCTGCAGGCCGAGCTTGATGCGCGCGAGCGCGCGCGTGATTTTGCGCGTGACGAAGGTTTCGCCGCGCACCGGTGATTCGTGGTTGAACAAAATGCCGTTGCAGGCGTAAATGCCGTAGGCCTCGCGGTAATTGACCGTGATCCAGTAGGCGTAGAGCTTGGCCACGCCGTAGGGACTGCGCGGATAGAACGGGGTGGTCTCCTTCTGCGGCGTCTCCTGCACCAGACCGTAGAGCTCGGAGGTGGATGCCTGGTAGAAGCGGGTTTTCTGCTCCAGCCCCAGGATGCGGATGGCTTCGAGCAGGCGCAGGGTGCCCAGCGCATCGGAATTCGCCGTGTATTCGGGCTCCTCGAACGAGACCGCGACATGGCTTTGCGCCGCCAGGTTGTAGATTTCGTCCGGCTGGGTCTGCTGGATGATGCGCACCAGGTTGGACGAATCGGTCAGGTCGCCGTGGTGCAGAATGAAGCGCCGGTCGGCTTCATGCGGGTCCTGATACAGGTGATCGATGCGGTCGGTATTGATCAGCGAGGTGCGCCGCTTGATGCCGTGGACCACATAGCCCTTGCCGAGCAGGAATTCCGCGAGATACGCGCCGTCCTGCCCGGTGATGCCGGTTACCAACGCAGTCTTAGGCATGATTTCCGCCCTCGCAATCGCGTGAATTCCCCAAGGTACCGGTCTTGTAGGAGGCCCGCCCCCGGGCCGACCAGACGTCGCAACCGCAGTCCATGTGTCGGGGCGAGGGCGCCCCTCCTACGTTAGGATCGGCCATAATTGTCTTCGAGACGCACGATATCGTCTTCGCCGAGATAATCGCCGCTTTGCACTTCGATCATCACGCAATCGACGCTGCTCGGGTTGGCGAGACGGTGGGCGGCGCCCGCCGGAATGTAGGACGACTGGTCTGCGCCCAGGGTGATTTCGCGCTCGCCATTCACGATACGCGCGGTGCCCGAGACCACCACCCAGTGTTCGCTGCGGCGGTGGTGATATTGCAGCGACAGCGATGCGCCGGGCTTGACCACGATGCGCTTGATCTTGAAGCGCGGCCCCTCCTCCAGCACGGTGTAAGTGCCCCAGGGTCTATGCACCGTGCGGTGCAGGCGCGCGCTTTCGTGGCCGCTCGCCTTGAGGCGCTGGACGATGCTTTTCACGTCCTGTGCGCGGCTACGATCGGCGATCAGCAGGGCGTCGGGCGTATCCACCACCAGCAGGTTGTACACGCCGAGCGCAGCCACCAGCCGCTCGTCGCTTTGAACGATGCAATCTTTGCTATCGACAAGCACGGCCTCGCCGCGGACGCGATTGCCGTCTGCGTCGGCCGGGACGAGTTCGCCGAGTGCCTGCCAGGAGCCGATGTCGCTCCAGTCGAAGCGTCCCGGCACGACCGCAACGCGCTCGGCTTTCTCCATGACGGCGTAATCGACCGAGATGTCCGCAATCCGCGCGAACGACTCCGCGTCGATGGCGACCGGGGTCTGGTTGCGCGGCGTCGCCTGCCACGCCACTGCCACGGCGTCCGACACGTCCGGTGCGCAGCGCGCGAGTTCGCCCAGGAAATCGCCGACGCGAAAACAAAACATGCCCGAGTTCCAGTAGTAAGCCCCGGAAGCCAGATACGCCTCGGCTTTCTCGCGCGAGGGTTTCTCGACGAAACGGCGTACTGCCAGCCCCGCGGCGCCGAGCTTGCGCGCGTCATCGGCCTCGATATAGCCGAAGCCGGTTTCCGGACCAGTGGGCGTGATGCCGAAGGTGACCAGATAGCCTTGCTCGGCAAGCGCCTTTGCAGCCTGCACCGCCGCGGCAAAGCCGGCGACATCGCTGATCAGGTGGTCCGAGGGCAGCACCAGCATGGTCGCTTCATCGCCGAACTGCTCGCGCAGACGCAAGGCCCCCGCCGCGATGGCCGGCGCGGTGTTGCGCCCGGCGGGCTCGAGCAGGTAATCGAGTGCGATCCCGGGCGCCAGCGCCACTTCGGCATAGGCGTCGCGGGTGATGAAAAAATAATCCCGGTTGGTGATGGTGAGTATGGACTCCGGCTTCAATGCCGCCGCGCGCAGCAGCGTCTTCTGCATCAGGCTCTGCCCGTCGGGCAGGACGATGAAAGGCTTGGGATGCGCTTCGCGTGACACCGGCCACAGGCGGGTGCCGGCACCGCCAGACAGGATGACTGGGATCAGCAAGGGAAAACCTCGATCAAGATTTCGAATTATTGTAGATTGGGATTCTAGCCCACATCAATCAATAATACGTCGGGCGTCCAACGATAGGATACTTG
>JAJZUK010000023.1 GCA_021847125.1 Pseudomonadota bacterium
GGACGTAGCGGCCTTTCACGCCGCGACGCCTGCCGCGGGTGATGAGTTCGGAAAGATTGCCGTAGCCTTCGCGGTCGGTGGCGAGCAGCACCAGCTTGAGGCCGTCGACGAGGCGGATTTCGCTGCCGAGGATCAGCGGCAGGCCGCATTCCCTGGCTGCGCTGTGCGCGCGCACCACGCCCGCGAACGAGCATTCGTCGGTGAGCGCGAGCGCGCTGTAGCCGAGTTGATGCGCCCGAGCGACCAGTTCCTCAGGGTGGGAGGCGCCGCGCAGGAAGCTGAAATTCGATACGCAATGCAGCTCCGCGTAGGCGGGGAGAACGGAACCCACAGCGAGACTCAGGAAAAAATGCCGTGCAGATACCAGGCGCCGGCGGGGCTGCGCTCGCGGTAGACCCACAGCAGTGCCTCGTTGGCGGCGCGGGCGATGAAATAATCGCGCGCCGTGTCGGCGCCGTCCCACCACCCCGATTCGATGCGCTCCGGGCCGGCCAACAGTTTCAGTGGCCCGTGGTGGCAGGGGACGGACTCGTTTTCCTCCAGCGCCTGCGGCCGCTCGAGCAGCCAGAACGGGCGCGGGTCGAAATCGAGGGTCAGTTGCTTTGCGCCGGGTTCGGCCTGAGCGCTGGCGCGATCCAAAGGAACGCTGGCGCGTTCGGGACGGTGGTCGGCGCACAGGGCTATGCCGTGCACGGCCGTCGTGCCGAGGCGCGAGCGCAGGCGCTCGATCAGGCGCGGCCAATTGCCCTCTTCGTGCAATGCATCGGAAAAGAGATTCTGATTCGAGTGTTCGAGCGGCTCGATAGTCTGCACTTCCAGCGCGATGGAACGCACCGGCTCGGGCAGCGGCATTTGTTGCAGTTGCTCGCGCAACAACAGCGCGAAATGCCCGGCTTCGCGGCAGGCGGCGACCAGGCCCAGTTCGATCCGGGTGGCGGGCGCGGCGCGATGCGAGAGATTGAGCGCCAGCCGCCGCGTACCGGCGGCGCGCGCTGTGAGAAAACCTTCGAGCTGTACCAGCAGCCGGTTCGATGCAAACAACAGCGCTTCGGCCTGGGTGGCTTCGGCCGGCAGTTCGATGGCGGCGCAAAACTTCTCCGGCAGCACGCAAAAGCTGCGCGGATCGGGCAGGCGGCCCAGGGCTTGGTCCAAGGTATCGAGGAGGCCCTGGCCGAAGCGGCGCGCCAGGCCGTCGCGCGGCAGCGCCAGCAGATCGCCTATGCTGCCGGCGCCGATAGCCGACAAGGTTTCTTCCTGCCCGCATTGCAGCACCGACAGGGGCAGGGCGCGGAGTTCGCCCTCGAGCAAAGCGGCATCGGCGCTCAGGCAAGATTTGCCTGAGCGCGCGAACCAGGATGCGGCGCGCGCCGTAGGCGCGGCGGCGAGGCGGGCGCTGTAGCCCATGGCGGCAAGCCCTTGGCGCAGTCTCGCCACTATCTGCGCGAGGCCGCCGAACAGCTTCAGGCTGCCCGAGACTTCCAGCAGCATCAGGTCCGGAAACTCGAGCGCGACACTGGGCGTGCATTGCATTGCCCAGGCGGCGATGCCGAGCAAGGCCTCGGTTTCGGCCGCCGCATCGCGCTCGCGCAGGCGCAAGCCCGGTGCGAGCGCGAGCGCCGCGGTGACCGGCATCCCCGCGTGGAGGCCGCGCGCGGACGCCTTGGCGTCGCAGGCGAGGATGCGTTGCCGCTCGGCGACCGCGCGCGGCTCAGGCGATGGCAAGCCGCGCTGGAACGCTTCCAGCGGCAGTTGCGGCAGGTGCAGGGCTATCCACATGGGCATCGAATCGGTGAGTTGGGTTGGCCGCTGCCGGCGGCGTAGACGGCAGCAAAATCGGCCGGGAGAGCGGCGCCCCCCGGCGTTTCAAAATTGATAGCGCCAGCCCGCCGGCGGAGGTGGCGAGCGCGATGCGCAGCACCGCGGGTGTCGACTCGCGCGCCGCCTGGGTGGGACGGAACAGCACTGCAAGGCAGCGCCCGTCCTCGGCCGCGAGCTGCAGGCGCCGCAATTGGGTGTAGCCGATTTGGCGCGGCCAGGCGAGCACGCCGCCGCAGGCAGCCGAGCGCAGCGCCTGTTCCGCCGCCCACAGGCTGTCGCCGTCCTTGGCGGTTTTGACGATGAGCACGCGTTCCAGGGCGATGCCGGCGGCGGCGAGCGCCGGCGCGTAGGGCAGGTAGGGCGGCGCGATCCAGGCGATACATTTGCCTTGCGCGGCCAGTTGCGCCAGCGCCGGACCGAGGACGCGCAGTTCGCCTATGCCTTCGTGCTGCGGCAGGATTTCGGTGAGCGCGCCGCGCGGCCAGCCGCCGCCCGGCAGCTCGGCGTCCAGCGGCGCAAAGCCCGAGGCAATGCCGGGGCAGGCGCTGCGCGCGAGTTCGCTGCCGCGCCAGATGCCGGGGTGTTGCTCGAGGCCGGCCGCGAGGCTGGGCATGACATCTCCAAAAACTGTATGTTTATACAGTATCCGGAAATTTTGCCGGTTTGTCTAGCCGGACTTTTCGAAAAATGAAAACCTGCTTTTTGCTGCAGGCTTCGATTGCGAGATCGCGCGCAGCCGCTCGTACAGTTCACGTTCTTCGCTCGTGAGTTGTTCCGGCACCCGCACCTCGACGCGCAGATACAGGTCGCCATGGCGAGCGCTCCCGAATTCAGGCAGGCCTTTTCCTTTGAGCCGCAACACCGCGCCGGGTTGGGTCCCGGGCGGGACGCTTACGCTGGCCGAACCGTCTAGCGTCGGCACTTCCAGCGTGGCGCCGAGCACGGCATCGGTCAGGGAAAGGGATTCCTGCCGCAACAGGTCGGCACCGGCGCGCTCGAAGCGCGGGTCGCGTCGGGTGCGGACGATCACGAATAAATCCCCGTTTACGCCGCCCGGCCCGGGTCCAGGCATTCCCTTGCCTGGAATGCGCAGCGCCATGCCTTCCTCGACGCCTTGCGGGATCTTGACCGTCAGCACCTCTTCTTTTTCCACTTCGCCGCTGCCGCGGCATTTCGAGCAAGGGTGCTCGATGATGCTGCCCTGTCCATGGCAGGCGGGGCAGGTGCTGATCTGCTGAATCAGGACATGTTCCTTCTTGTCCTGCCGGCGGTGCGTGAGGCGTCCGCTGCCCCCGCATGCATCGCAACGGCGCGGCGCGGCCCCGCCTTCTGCGCCGGTGCCGTGGCAGGCAGTACAGGGCACGGGGCGGCTCAAGCGGATTTGCTCTTCACCTCCGCTGGCCACTCTTTCCAGCGGGACGAGCAGGTCTACTTCGATATTCGCACCGCGCGGCGGCGATGGAAAAATCCCTCGAATGGGCTGCCGCCGCCAAAGTCGAAATTGAGCCCGCCGAAAATATCTTCGAAATTGATGCCGCCGAACAAATCCTGCTGGCTGAAGCCCGCGACGCCGGCGAAGCCGCGCGCATCGTATTCGGCGCGCTTTTTCGGGTCGGACAAGACCGCATACGCTTCGGTGATTCCCTTGAAACGCTCCTCGGCCCCCGGTTCCTTGTTCCGGTCGGGGTGATATTTCATGGCGAGATTACGGAAAGCGTCCTTGATCGCTTTCTGGTCGGCGTCCTTGGCGATGCCGAGCACTTCGTAGTAATCGCGCTGGGCGGTTTCGGAAATGTCGACTCTCCCGGGTTGCGCAATAAGACTGCTGGCTGCAGCTATTTATTCTCTTGGTAGTCTGCATCCACCACTTTGCCGCGCGGACCGGCGCCGCTGGCGCGCGCTTCTCCGGTCGGCGCGCTCACGTTGGGTTGGGGCTGCGGGCCGTCCCAGCGGGTTTCCGCATAGGGGCCGCTTTTCGGCGCGTTCCCAGACTGGGCATAGAGCACCGCGCCGGCCTCCTTCAGCACTTTCTTCAGCGCTTCGGCGCGCTCCGAAGCGAGGCTGACGTCTTTCTTCAGCAGCGCCTCCTTGGTCTCGCGCGAGGCAGTCTCGATGCGTTTTTTCAGATCGTCGGTGAGTTTGTCGGCGAAATTGGCCAGCATTTTCTCGGCCTCGTAGCACGCGGCATCGGCTGCATTGAGCTTTTCCGCATCTTCGCGCCGTTTCCTGTCCGCCTCCGCATAGCGCTCGGCAGTTTCCACCATGCGTTTCTTATTGTCCTCCGACAGCCGAGTGGAACCGGTGATGCGGATGGACTGCGACTTGCCGCTGGCGGTGTCCTTCGCGGACACGCTGAGTATGCCGTTGGAATCGATGTCGAAGCTCACTTCGATCTTGGGGATGCCGCGCGGCGCCGGGGGCAGGCCGTCGAGGTTGAATTCGCCGAGGCTGGTATTGTCGCTCGCCATCGGCCGCTCTCCCTGAAAAACATGGATGGTGACACTGGTCTGCATGTCGGCGGCGGTGGTGAAGGTTTCGCTGCGCTTCACCGGGATCGGGGTGTTGCGCGCGATCAGCGGCGTGGCAATACCTCCGAGGGTTTCCACCCCGAGCGTGAGCGGCGTCACATCCACCAGCACGATCCCGCCCACTTCACCCGCGAGCACGCCGGCTTGAATCGCAGCGCCCGCAGCGACGCATTCCATCGGGTCGACGCCCATCTCGGCTTTGCGTCCGAACAGGTCCTCGAAATAGGCGTGCACCACCGGCATGCGCGTCGGCCCGCCGACGAATACCACCCGCCCCACGTCGCGCGGGGCGATGCCGGCGTCGTGCAGCGCCTGCTCCACCGGGGGGCGGCAGCGCTCGATCACCGGGCGCACCAGGCGTTCGAGTTCGGTCCGATTCAGATCCAGTTCGAGATGGCGCGGCTCGCCGCCGACGGCGGCGAGATAAGGCAGGCTGATATGCGTGGTCAGGCTGGCGGTGAGTTCGATCTTCGCGGCCTCGGCCGCTTCAATCAGGCGTGCAGCCGCCTTGCGGTCCGCGCGCACGTCGACGCCGGTGGCCATTTGGAAGCGTTCAGCGAGGTGCTCGAAAATACGCTGATTCATGTCGGTGCCGCCAAGCTGGGTGTCGCCGCTGGTGGCTTTGACCTCGAACACGCCCTTGCCGAATTCCATGATGGTGACGTCCAATGTCCCGCCACCCAGGTCGATCACCACGATGCGCAGTTCCTGTCCCAGCCGGTCGAGGCCGTAGGCGAGCGACGCAGCGGTAGGCTCGTTGACCAGGCGCACCACTTCGAGGCCGGCGATGCGGCACGCATCCTTGGTGGCAGCACGCTGATTGTCGTCGAAATAAGCCGGCACGGTCACCACGGCTTTTTCCACCGGCTCGCCGAGGAAGGCTTCGGCGTCGCGCTTGATCTTCTGCAGCAAAAACGCCGAAAGCTGCTCCGGCGAATACTCGCGCTCCCTTAGGCGCACGCTTTCGCGCCTGCCCATCTTGCGCTTGAACGCGGTGACCGTGCCCTCCGGGTTTGCGGCCGCCTGGCGCCGCGCCGGTTCGCCCACCAGGACCTGGCCGTCCGCCGTGAGCCCAACGTAACTCGGAAACGCCTTGCCGCCTACGCTGATGCCTTCGGCGCTGGGTATGATGACCGGCCGGCCGCCGCGCAGCACGGCGGCGGCCGAGTTGGATGTGCCCAGATCGATGCCGATGATGGCCATGAATTCTCCTAACCCGTTTCTCGCATGAAGGGGCGAATTCCACCCAGATACATTGAAGCGATTTCACGGCCTGCGCGGTGTGACTTTGGTCAAGAAATACCGAGATTGGGAGCAACGCGATGCAGCGGATTATTTCTTGATTATTGTCATGCCGGCGCAATTCGGGACGGGTACGCTGAATCCACAGTACGAAGGAGGACGAACATGCGCAGGCTAGCTGTCAAATCGACTGCCCGCTCTGGCAGGGATCAAGGCTGTTCTTCCGAAAGGCGGCGCGAAATGATCGCGGTCGCCGCCTATTACCATGCCGAACGCCGGGGGTTTCGTGCCGGCGAGGAAATCGACGACTGGCTGGAAGCGGAGGCGGAAATCGAGCATCTGCTTGAACCGCGGGCTGGCGATGATGCCAAGACCAGCGCGAAACACCGCTTTCAGCAAGAACTCGAAATGCAGCTTGCGGAGTGGGATGCGAGACTAGAGGAATTGAAGGCGAAGGCGCGAGACGCCAAGTCTGAACTCCGCGCGGAGTTCGAGGTGCAGCTTGAAGCCCTTGCGGGCAAGCGCGCGCTCGCCCAGGAGAGGTTGCAGGAACTGCATCGGCACGGGGAATGGGCGTGGGAGGACCTGAAAGAAAGTGCGGAAAAGACCTGGACCGAACTGCGCGAGGCGATCAAACGCAGCGCATCGCTTTTCAAATGACGCGAACGGGCGAAGCATGAATCGTCTTGGCGTCCGCTGCAGCGGAAACTGACAGTTCGCAATTTTTCTATCCCCCTTGTGGGGCGAGCGCGGCGTGCACTCGATCGCCAATCAAAGAGGTGACCCATGAACGACCACGTGCTTCAAGCAGGTGCTCCGGATCCCGAACGCAAGACCTCGCCCATCATCGACGAGTACGAAGAGCTTTCCCTGGACATGGAGGTCGAGGCAGGGGTCTGCTACTTCAACGATTCCGTCTATCCGATCGGCGCGTATGTACTCTCCGGCAGCGAACTGCTGCATTGCGAGGAGCGGGGTGTCTGGGTGCGCAAAGGCGAAATGCAGCCGGGCCGCCCCGAAAAATAGTCATTCGCGCAGGTTCGGACGGACAGTGTCAAGCGACTCTTTGCATATGGCGCCATCGACTGTTCTTCCGGGCGGAGAGTTCAGTGCCAGAGCCATGCTGCTGGGCGAGCGCATCGATTTGCGCAGCCGGCTGTCGAGCGAAATTCTGGCGCGGAATCCCCTGACGGTCCCGGTCAAGGGAGGCGGGGTCGCCGTCCTTTTTCGCTACGGCGCTGTCGTTTTGTTCGACGTTCCTGCCGCCGCGCAGGCCCCGTTCCTTGAGCAGGTGCTTGCGCTCGTAGGGAACCGCTACGAAAAGCCGGAGACGGAAGACGTTGCGGTCTGCATCGACTCCGCAGTCCCGGAGGGCATGCAGGGCGACGCCGTCTATTTCGCGTCCATGTCGGTCGAGCGCATGCAGATTGTGGCTTCGGTACTGAGCCAGAGCGTGGCGCTCGCGATGTACGAGTCGCGTGTGGCGCAGAATTTCGACCGGATCGAGCCGCTGGCGCGCGATCTCGAGCGCCACGGCCGCATCGTCGCCAATGGTTCCGACTTGCTCAAGCACATCGGCGCAATGCTGTTGTCCGAGCAGATGATGGTTGGCCGCGTGGAGATCAGCGAAAAGCCGGACACACTGTGGGATCATCCCGATCTGGAGGGTCTTTACCTGCGCATGGAGGGCGAGTTCGAGATTCGCGAAAGATATGCGGCGCTGGAGCGCAAGCTGAACCTCATCTCGCGCACGGTTCACACGGTAGCCGAGCTGTTGCACAGCAAGCGTTCCCTGCGGCTCGAATGGTCCATCGTGATCCTGATCGTGATCGAGATCATGCTCACGCTGTACACCATGTTCATCGGAGCCAAGTAGGCGGCGCTCAGCCACCGCATAGCCCTTGGGCATTCGAGGCATCGATAGCGGGGGGCGCGATTTCAGGCATGCGCATCGCCGCGTGCTCTTTCCTGCGCATAAAGCTCGGCGCAGGCTGGTTCGCGTCCGCGCACCACGCGCAGTCCGGTAAGCGGGCCGCGCGTCTCGGTGACCACCGTGTGCTGTCCCTCGACATGGTGCTCATCGTAAAAGTACACGATGACCCAATCGTGGGTGCGTTTGAACTTATGCGCGGTGGCGGTGTTGGAGTACAAGGCGGTGAAATGCCAGTTGTCGCGCTGCGTGTGCAGCACCGGCAGCCACGCCTTGTTGTCCGGATTGAGGCGCTTGGGTGCGATCGTAGGCAGGCTGCCCGCCTCGGCCTTCCGGCGATACTCGCTATCCACGTCGAGCAAGGTCGCTACCGGGGGACGGTTGGCCGGCGCCGGCGCCTGATCTCGAGGGCGCACCCGCTGCAGCATGTTGGCGAGCGAGGCGCGCCATGCCGCCGCGCGCCGCGCGCCGACGCCCGGCACGCTTTCGAGGCGGCCGTCGTGGGCCGCCGCTTCCAGCGCCTCCAGCGTATCCACGTGCAATGTTTCATGTGTGGCCCGCGCGAGTTCCGGGCCTATGCCCGGCACGCTCTGAAACAGCCGCGCCGGCTCCAGCGTTCCGCGCAAACGTTCGAGCTGATTCCAGCGGCCGGTAATGAGGATTTCGGCGATCGCTGCGGCGATGCCCTTGCCGATATGCGGCAGCGCATCCAGTCCAGCGACGCCCTCAGCGTCGAAAGTCTCCCGGACCGGACGCGTCAGGCGGGTGATGGTGTCCGCCGCCTTGCGATAGGCCCCGGCCCGATAGGGATTGGCGCCCTGGACTTCGAGCAGGGAGGCCGCTTCGCGCAGCCTGTCCGCAATCTGTTCGTTCTCCAGCACGTCAATGATTGAGGCGGGGAGGAATGAGCACCACCGGACACGGCAGTTCGGACAATTGCGCCGGGGTGAGATCCTCTATGCATCCCGGCCAAAGCAGCACGCCGAAATGGCGGCTGCGCGCCGTGCGGATGATGCCCTCGGGCCTGCTGTCGGGCAGGAAGAAGTAACTCGCACCCGGACGGTCGTCGAGATGCCGCGCCGCCCGCTGCCGCAGCGCATTGAAGGTATCGCCTCCGGTCACCGGAATGAGTACGGTCAGTGCGCTGTCGGTGACCCCGGCGAGGATGCTGCCTATGGACAAGGCGCGCAGCGCCATGGCGGAGCCATCGAACACCACGGCCACTGGATGCGCAGCCAGTGCGGGAAAGCGCTGCGCGGGATCGGTGCGGCGTCTGGCGCCCGGCCATGCGTATTGCGAGCGGCCGAGCACCAGCAGA
>JAJZUK010000024.1 GCA_021847125.1 Pseudomonadota bacterium
ATATTGGCCGCGACCTGGATTGGCACAACGACCAAAACTATGTCAAGGTCCGGTCCTGCGCCTCCCTCAGCAAAAATTGCATAACTGCGCATAGTTGACAGCTACGCATAGGGGTCGATAGCACCAGTTCGCCGCCTTTGGAAGCAGGCATTCCCGGCGTTTTCGGTCTAGCAGGCGCTTCCGCGATCAGCCCAGGAACAACTTGTACGCCGGGTTCTCGCTCTCGTCCCAGAACGGATAGCCCAGGTCGTGCAGGAAGCGGCGGAACTGCGGCATTTCCTTCGGCGGCACCTGCATGCCCACCAGCACGCGGCCGTAATCGGCGCCGTGATTACGGTAGTGGAACAGGCTGATGTTCCAGTCGGGGCGCATGCTGTTGAGAAAACGCATCAGCGCGCCCGGGCGCTCGGGAAATTCGAAGCGGTACAACAGCTCGTTCTTCGCCAGGGCCGCGTGCCCGCCGACCAGGTGGCGCACGTGCAGCTTGGCCATCTCGTTGTCTGAGAGATCGATGGTCTTCAGGCCGTGCCGGCGCAGCTTGCGAACGAGGCGCGCGGTCTCGTCGCGGTCGTGCACCTCGACACCGACGAACACATGCGCCTCGCTCGAACCGGCGATGCGATAGTTGAACTCGGTGACGTTGCGTGCGCCCAGCGTGGCGCAGAATTTCTTGTAGCTGCCGGGGCGCTCGGGAATGGTCACGGCGAGTATGGCCTCGCGGTGCTCGCCCACTTCGGCGCGCTCGGCGACGAAGCGCAGGCGGTCGAAATTGGTGTTGGCGCCGCAGGCCACCGCGACCAGGGTCTGGCCGCGCACACCCTTCTTCTCCACATAGGCCTTGGCCCCGGCGATGGCCAGGGCGCCTGCGGGTTCGAGGATGGAGCGCGTTTCCTCGAACACGTCCTTGATCGCGGCGCAGGTCTCGTCGGTGTCGACCAGGATGATCTCGTCGACCAATTCCTTGCACAGACGAAAGGTTTCCTTGCCCACCTGCTTCACCGCCACGCCGTCGGCAAACAGGCCCACCTGCGCCAGGCGCACGCGCCGGCCGGCTTTGAGCGAGCGCGCCATGGCGTCCGAATCCACCGGCTGCACGCCGATGATTTTGATCTCCGGGCGCAGTCGCTTCACATAGGCGGCGATGCCCGAGATCAGTCCGCCGCCGCCGATGGCGACGAAAATCGCGTCTATCGGCGTCTTCGCCTGGCGCAGGATTTCCATGCCTATGGTGCCCTGGCCCGCGATCACCTCCGGATCGTCGTAGGGATGCACGAAGGTGAGCTTCCGGGATTTCTCCAGCTTGAGCGCATGGCGGTAAGCCTCGTCGTAGGAATCACCCTGCAACAGCACCTCGGCGCCGCGCGCCAGCACCGCATCGACCTTGATCCGCGGCGTGGTCACCGGCATCACGATCACCGCCTTGCAGTGCAGGCGCTGCGCCGCCAGCGCCACGCCCTGGGCGTGGTTGCCGGCCGAGGCGGCGATGACCCCGCGTTTCAGCTTGGCGGGAGGCAATTGCACCATTTTGTTGTACGCGCCGCGCAGCTTGAAGGAGAATACCGGCTGCATGTCTTCGCGCTTGAGCAACAAGGTGTTGGAAAGGCGCGCGGACAATATGGGCGCCGCCTCGAGCGGCGATTCGATCGCCACGTCGTAGACGCGCGCTTTGAGGATTTTTTCGAGATAGTCGGGATGCATGGCGGTTCGATTCAATGATGCACTATAAGCGCCCAAGGGTAGCAGGATGTGCTTTGCCGCGGCAAGGCGACCAAAGGGAGTCCCCGTGGGTCGGCTCCAGCAGGTCAATGGTCGGAGAGCCCGATTGACCGGCGCCGAGGCGAGCCTCATCACGCTGCTGGGATGGAGCTTTCTCGCCTCGACCCTGGTTCCCATCAGTTCCGAAGCGGCTTTGTTCACCGTGCTCAAGCTGCACGCGGATCTCGCCTGGCCTGCGATCGCCGTGGCCACGCTGGGCAACACCGTGGGCGGCCTCACCACCTACCTGATAGGGCGCTATTTCGGCTCGAAAAAGCCGCTGACCCAGCTCGAGCGGGTCACGCGCTACGGCAGCCCGCTGCTGGCGCTCGCCTGGCTGCCCTTCGTCGGCGACGCGCTGTGCCTGGCGGCGGGCTGGGCCAGGCTCAACTGGGCCGCGGTGGCCCTATGGTCTGCCGCCGGGCGTTTCGCGCGCTACTGGGTGGTGGCGCAGGGTGCACTTTGGTAAGCTAGCGTTTATGGCGACACGAAATAAGAAGGCCAAACCGTTCTGGGAGCGTGGTTACGATACCCACGGCTACTGGCAGGACAAGAACAAAATCGGCTGGGTGGCGCTCGAAGGCAGCGGCAACAACGCTATATACCGCTGGCAGGCTGGCACCCGCGCGGGCGAAGCGAAAACCCTGGCCGAGGCCAAGCGCGCGGTGGAGGAACAGGTGCTGTCGCTGGCGAGCCAGTTGTCGCTGTTCGGGGAACCGGACGGCGATTGAAGTGGGAGGCCCGCCCTCGGGCCGATCAGTCTTCGATTTTGGCACCGGTCGGGGCGAGGGCGCCCCTCCTACAGCTAGTCCCGATGCCGCTTCAGGCGGCGCTCAACTTCGCGTATTCCAGCGCCAGCCATTTCATTCCCTGGCGCCCGAAATTAATCTGCAGGCGCGCATCCGGCCCCTGGCCTTCGGCGTCGACGATCACCCCCTGGCCGAATTTGGCGTGGACCACGTTCTGCCCTATGCGCCAGCCCATCTGGGTCGCGCGCGGCAAGGGCTTGGGGATCGCCGCGTCGCGCACCGAAGCGAGCACCGGCTCGGGCAGCGGCTGGCTGCCCAGGCGCGGCGTCAGCCACTTCACCAGCCCGGCGGGGATTTCGTCCAGGAAGCGCGAAGCCACGTTGTAGCGCGTCTGGCCGTGCAGCATGCGGTTCTGCGCGAACGACAGATACAGCCGCGCGCGCGCGCGCGTGATCGCCACGTACATCAGGCGCCGCTCTTCTTCCAGGCCGTCGTCCTCGTTGCGGCTTTGCTCATGCGGGAACAGCCCCTCTTCCAGCCCGGTGACGAACACCGACTGAAACTCCAGTCCTTTGGCCGAATGCACGGTCATCAGCTGCAGCGCATCCGAGCCCTCGCCCGCCTGGTGCTCCCCCGCCTCCAGCGCCGCGTGCGCGAGGAAGGCGGCCAGATCCTGCTGCTCGGCCTGATCATCCTGCTCCTGCACGAACAGCGCCGCAGCATTCACCAGTTCCTGCAGGTTCTCCAGCCGGTCGGCGCCGTCTTTTTCGGCCTGGAAATGCGCGAGCAGCCCCGACTTTGCCAGCATGTGCTCGACGATCTCGGGCAGCGCGAGGCCCTCGGCCTCCCGACGCAAGGTGGTGATCATCGCGACGAAAGCGCCGAGCGCGTGGCCGGCCTTGCCGGCCAGCTTGGGCACCGCGTTGTAGAGGCTGGTATTGCCTGCTTTCGCCGCCTCCTGCAGGGCCTCGAGCGAGCGCGCGCCTATGCCTCGCACCGGGAAATTCACCACGCGCAAAAAGGCGCTGTCGTCCTCGGAACTCGCGATCAGGCGCAGGTAGGCCAGCGCATGTTTCACCTCCATGCGCTCGAAAAAGCGCAGCCCGCCGTAGACCCGGTAGGGTATGCCGGCGGAGAACAAGGCGTGCTCCAGAATGCGCGATTGCGCGTTGGAGCGGTAGAGCACACCGATCTCGCGCCGCGCCAGACCGTCGCGGTGGAGCGCCTGCACTTCCTCGGCCAGCCAATGGGCCTCATAACCGTCGGTCTGAGCTTCGTAAATACGCAGTGGTTCGCCGTGCCCCGCTGACGTCCACAGATTCTTGCCCAGGCGTTTGCGGTTGTTGGAAATCAGCGCGTTGGCCGCATCCAGGATATTGCCGTGCGAGCGGTAATTCTGCTCCAGGCGGATCACGTTCTCTACATGGAAGTCGCGCTCGAAATCGGCCATGTTGCCCACGTTCGCGCCGCGAAATGCATAGATCGACTGGTCGTCGTCGCCGACCGCAAAAATCACGCTGCCCGGCCCGGTCAGGAGCTTGAGCCAGCGGTATTGCAGGCGGTTGGTGTCCTGGAACTCGTCCACCAGAATATGGCGGAAACGCGCGCGGTAATGCTCGCGCAGGATTTCGTTCTTCGACAGCAGCTCGAAACTGCGCAACAACAGCTCGGCGAAATCGACCACGCCCTCGCGCTGGCACTGCTCGTCGTAGGCGGCGTAGATTTCGGCGTAGCGGCGGCTGAATTCGTCGTAGGCCTCGGCCTCGCTCGCGCGCTTGCCCTCTTCCTTGTTGGCGTTGATGTAATGCTGCACCTGCTTGGGCGGGAAGCGGTCTTCGTCCACGTTCATCGCCTTCAGCACGCGCTTCACCAGCGACAACTGGTCGGCCGAGTCGAGGATCTGGAACAGCTGCGGCAGTCCCGCATCGCGGTGGTGCGCGCGCAGCAGCCGGTTGCACAAGCCGTGGAAAGTGCCCACCCACATGCCGCGCGTGGAAATCGGCAGCATGGCGGAGATGCGCGTGAGCATTTCCTTCGCCGCCTTGTTGGTGAACGTGACCGCGAGTATGCCCGCCGGGCTGACGTTGCCGGTCTGGATCAGCCAGGCGATGCGGGTGGTCAGCACGCGCGTCTTGCCCGAGCCGGCGCCCGCCAGGATCAGCGCCGACTGGTTCGGCAGGGTGACGGCGGCGAGCTGTTCGGGGTTGAGATTGGCAAGTAGCGACATCGGGCGGCTGGCGTGTTTTTTCGAAGCGCGATTTTACCGCAGCGGCAGGACCCGGCGGCCGGAGATTTCGCCGAAAGCGAGCGAATTACCGAGCGGCTGCGGCCTGTTTCATCTGGATCCCGGATCGGGCTTGTATAATGCGCCATTCGTCACACAGCGAAACCTCCATGCAAGCCCAGTATCAAGCCAGGACCATAGAACGCGCCGCGCAGGCGCATTGGGAAAACACGCAGGCATTCCTCGCCAGGGAAGAGCCCGCGGGAACAGGCACTCGACCGAAATATTACTGCCTGTCGATGTTCCCCTACCCCTCGGGCAAGCTGCACATGGGGCATGTCAGAAACTACACCATCGGCGACGCGCTGACGCGCTATCACCGCATGCGCGGCTACAACGTGCTGCAACCCATGGGCTGGGACGCCTTCGGATTGCCGGCGGAGAACGCCGCCATGGCCAACAGCGTGCCGCCGGCGAAGTGGACCTACGACAACATCGCCTACATGAAGAAACAGCTGCAGTCGCTGGGCTTCGCCCTGGACTGGTCGCGCGAAGTCACCACCTGCAAGCCCGAATACTACAAGTGGAACCAGTGGCTGTTCCTGCGAATGCTGGAAAAAGGCCTGATGTACCTCAAGACCGGCACAGTCAACTGGGATCCGGTGGACCAGACGGTGCTCGCCAACGAACAGGTCATCGACGGCCGTGGCTGGCGCACCGGCGCGCTGGTGGAAAAGCGCGAAATTCCGATGTACTACATGAAGATCACCGCGTTTGCCGACGAACTGCTCGCCGACCTCGGCAAGCTGCCCGGCTGGCCGGAGCGGGTGAAGACCATGCAGGCCAACTGGATAGGCAAGAGCCACGGCGTCAATTTTGGCTTCCCCTACGCCATCGCCGGCGAGCGGAAGCTGCTCAAAGTGTTCACCACGCGCATCGACACGCTGATGGGCGTCACGTTTTGCGCCGTCGCCGCCGAGCATGCGCTTGCCACGTATGCGGCGAAGACCAACCCGCAGCTCGCCGCATTCATCGACGAATGCAAGCGCGGCGGGGTGCAGGAAGCCGACATCGCGCTGCAGGAAAAGAAGGGCATGCCCACCGGCCTTTGCGTGACCCACCCGATTTCCGGAGAGCAGATTCCGGTGTGGGTCGGCAATTACGTGCTGATGAGCTATGGAGAGGGCGCGGTGATGGGCGTGCCCGGCCACGACGAACGCGACTACGCCTTCGCCCTCAAGTACCAACTGCCGATCAAATGCGTCATACGGCATGCGGCGGGTGATACGGTGCCCGAGCCGTGGCGGCCCGAATACGCCGACTACGGCAGCTGCATCAATTCGGGCAAATACGACGGCCTGGAATACGAAGCGGCGGTCGACGCCATCGCCGCCGATCTGCGCGCCAAGGGCCTGGGCGACAAACAGGTGGTGTGGCGCCTGCGCGACTGGGGCATCTCGCGCCAGCGCTATTGGGGCACGCCGATTCCGATCATCCACTGCAAAGATTGCGGCGCAGTGCCGGTGCCGGAGAAAGACCTCCCGGTCACCCTGCCCGAGGACCTGGTGCCGGACGGTTCGGGCAATCCGCTGGCCAAACATCGCGCGTTTCTCGACTGCGCCTGCCCGCGCTGCGGCAAACCCGCGCGGCGCGAGACCGACACCATGGACACCTTCGTCGACTCGTCCTGGTATTACATCCGCTATGCCTGCCCGGGCGCGCCGCAGATGGTGGACGCGCGCGTGAACTACTGGCTGCCGGTGGACCAGTATATCGGCGGCATCGAGCACGCCATCCTGCACCTCTTGTACTCGCGCTTCTGGACCAAGGTGATGCGCAACGAGAAGCTGGTCGGTTTCGACGAGCCCTTCGCGAACCTGCTCACCCAGGGCATGGTGCTGAACGAAATCTACTTCCGCAAGAGCGGCGCCGGGCGCATCGCCTACTACAACCCGTCCGAAATCGAGTGGAAACTCGACGACAAGGGACAGCGCGCCGAGGCCCAGCTCATGGCCGACGGTCTGCCGGTGGAATCCGGCGGCATCGGCACCATGTCCAAGTCGAAGAACAATGGCGTCGACCCGCAGGCCTTGATCGAGACCTACGGCGCCGACACCGCGCGCTTTTTCATGATGTTCGCCAGCCCGCCCGAGCAGACTCTAGAATGGTCCGACTCCGGCGTGCAGGGCGCCTACCGCTTTCTGAAACGGCTGTGGACGTACGCGCACGAACACCGCGGCCAGCTTGGCCGGGGCTCGGGCGCGGCCGGGGCGGCGCCGCAGCACAAGGAATCGCGCCGCGAGATCCACCTGACGCTGAAGCAGGCGAACTACGATCTGAACAAGCATCAGTTCAACACCGTCGCCTCGGCCTGCATGAAAATCCTGAACGCGCTGGAGCGCGCCCCGGGCGGGGCCGGCGGATACAACCCGGATCTGGCCGAAGGCATGTCGATTTTGCTCAGGTTGCTGTCGCCGATCGCGCCGCACATCACGCATGAATTGTGGCGCGAGCTCGGCTACGGCGAGGACATCCTCCACGCCGCCTGGCCCGAACCCGATCCCGCGGCGCTGGAGCAGGACGAAATCGAGCTGGTGGTGCAGGTCAACGGCAAGCTGCGCGGCAATATCCGCATCGCCAAGGCCGCCGGCAAGGAAACCATCGAAGCCGCGGCTATGGCGAACGAGCACGTGCAAAAATTCGTCGCTGGCCAGAAAGTGAAAAAAATCGTCGTCGTGCCGGGCAGGCTGGTGAACGTGGTCATTTGAATGCGTGTAACCGACACCTTGGGATAGGATAACGATGCGTATTCTGGCGATCCTCGTATTGGGCCTCCTGACCGCCGCCTGCGGCTTCCAGCTGCGCGGCCAGGCCAAGCTGCCTTTCGAGACGCTCTACGTCGCCATTCCGGAAACATCGCCCATAGGTATCGATCTGAGGCGCAACATCGTCGCCGGCACCAACACCAGACTGGTGCCTACACCGGCCGAGGCAAAGGCGATATTCGAGCTGGTCACCGAGGAGCGCAGCAAGGCCATCCTCTCCTTCGACTCCGCCGGCCAGGTGCGCGAATACCAGCTGCGCTATCGCCTGGCGTTTCGCGTCCGTGACGGCCGCGGCCGCGACTACCTGCCGCGCAGCGAAATCCGGCTGACGCGCGACATCTCCTACAGCAGCACGCAGGTGCTGTCCAAGGAATCCGAAGAGCAGCTGCTGTACCGCGAAATGCAAAACGACATGGTGCAGCAGATCCTGCGCCGCCTCGCCGCCGCGCCCGCGGAACCGATCGCCTTCGAAGCCGGCGCGAAAGATGCAGCTGCGCGCTGAAGAACTCGAGCGCCACCTCTCGCGCAGCCTCGCCCCCCTCTACCTCATCCACGGCGACGAGCCGCTGCAGTCGCTCGAGGCGGCCGACGCGGTCCGCGCCGCGGCGCGCGCCCGGGGCTTTGCCGAACGCGAGGTGCTCAGCGTGGAGCGCGGCTTCGACTGGAGCCTGCTCGGGGCGAGCGGCGCGAGCCTGTCGCTGTTCTCGTCGAAAAAACTGATCGAGCTGCGCATACCGGGCGGCAAGCCCGGCACCGAGGGCGCGGCCGCGATTGTCAAATACTGCGCCGCCCCCGTCCCCGACGTGCTCACCATCGTCACCCTGCCCAAGCTGGACCGCAGGGCCCAGGACGCGGCCTGGTTCAAGGCGCTGACGCGCGCCGGTGTTCTGATCAACACGTTCCCGGTGGACCGCGCGCAACTGCCGCCTTGGATCGCGGCGCGCCTGGCGCGGCAAAAGCAGAAGGCCGCGCGGGAAACGCTGCAGTTCCTCGCCGACAGCGTCGAGGGCAATCTGCTCGCGGCGCACCAGGAAATCCAGAAGCTGGGCCTGTTGTTTCCCCCGGGCGAACTCGAATTCGACGCGGTGTGCGGAGCGGTGCTCAATGTCGCGCGCTACGACGCGTTCAAACTCAACGAGGCCATGCTCGCGGGGGACAAGGCGCGCCTCGCGCGCATGCTCGAGGGCTTGAAGAGCGAAGGCGAGGCACCGCCCAAGATAC
>JAJZUK010000025.1 GCA_021847125.1 Pseudomonadota bacterium
CGCCTCCAGCGCCGACTGGATCGCCGAGATCTGCGTCAGCACGTCGACGCAGTAGCGGTCCTCCTCGACCATTTTCGCCACGCCGCGCGTCTGCCCCTCGATCCGGTTCAGGCGCTTGAGCAGCGCCGATTTGTTCGGCTGCACCACGGCGTGACCCGCGTGGTGCTCGCACTCGGCGGCTTCAGGCCGCGACTTCAAATCCCGCCTCCACTACACTGCGCTTGAGTTGCTCGACGGCCACTTTGGCGGGGTCGTAGTCCACCACTGCGTTGTTTTTTTCCAAAGACACATCGGCTTTGGCCACGCCGTCGAGCGCCGTCAATACATTGGTCACACTGCGCACGCAGCCGCCGCAGGTCATGCCGGAAATTCCCAAAGTCACTGTTTGCATCGTAGTCTCCTTGCGTTTTCAGGATGGAATAAGCGCTCAGCCGCCGCGCCAGCGCCGCAGCAGCAGCGAGTTGCTGACCACGGAAACCGAAGACATGGCCATCGCCGCCCCGGCGATCACCGGATTGAGCATTCCGGCCGCAGCCAGAGGAATGCCGAGCACGTTGTAGATGAAGGCGAAGAACAAGTTCTGCCGGATTTTGCCGAGCGTGGCGCGCGACAGGCTGATCGCGTCGGCAACGGAGAGCAGGTCGTTGCGCATGAGCGCGATATCCGCCGCCTCCAGCGCAACGTCCGACCCGGCGCCGATGGCGAAGCTGACATCGGCGGCGGCCAGCGCCGGCGCATCGTTGACGCCGTCGCCGACCATGCCCACCACGCGGCCTTCAGTCTTGAATTCGGCCACGGCAGCGGCTTTTTCGCCCGGCAACACCTGGGCGCGGTAGCTGCTGACGCCGACGGCATCGGCAATCGCCTTCGCCGTGGCGGCGTTGTCGCCGGTCAGCATCACCACATCGATTCCCATGCCTTTGAGCTCGGCTACCGCCGCCTGCGAACTCGCGCGCAGCTTGTCGGCAATCGCGAGATAGCCGAGCATGCGGCCCGCCCCGCCGACCGCGATCACGGTCTTGCCCTGCTCGATCAGCGGCTTGATCGCTGCGGCATCAATAGTCAAGCCGGATTCCGCGAGAAATGCCGGCGCCCCGAGCAGCAGCGTCTGCTCTCCGCCCGGCGCGGGCACATCCAGCACGGCCCGCACGCCTTTGCCGGTGACGGAATGAAAATCGCGCACCGGGGTCAGCGTCTGGCCAAGTTGTTTCGCATGTTCGAGCACCGCATGCGCAAGCGGATGCGCCGAGCCGGATTCGAGGCTCGCCGCCGCAGCGACGAGCGCCTGCGCGGAGTAGCCCGCCGCGGGCAGCACGTCGGTCACCACCGGTTTGCCCTCGGTTAGCGTGCCGGTCTTGTCGACGATGAGGGTGCGGATTTTTTCGGCCCGCTCCAGCGCGACTGCGTTCTTGACCAGCACGCCGACCTGCGCGCCGCGCCCGGTGCCGACCATGATGGCCGTGGGCGTCGCCAGGCCGAGCGCGCAGGGACAGGCGATGACCAGCACCGCGACCGCATTCACCAGCGCCGGCGCGAGTTCCCCGCCCAGGCCCCACCAGAGCGCGAACGTCAGTACGCTGATCGTGACCACGACCGGAACGAACACGCCCGCGACCTGGTCGGCCAAACGCTGGATCGGCGCCTTCGAGCCCTGCGCCTCGCGCACCAGGCGGATGATGCCGGCAAGCATGGTCGCCGCGCCCACGCCCTCGGCGCGGCAGCGCAACAGCCCCTGCTGGTTGAGCGTGCCGGCAAACACCTTGTCGCCGCTGCGCTTGTGGATAGGCAGGCTTTCGCCGGTGAGCATGCTCTCGTCGACGCCGGATTCGCCGCTCGCAACCACGCCGTCCACCGGAATGCTCTCGCCCGAGCGCACGACGAAGATGTCGCCGCTGTGCATGCTTGCGACCGGCACTTCGACCAGCACGCCGTCTCTTTCCACGCGCGCAGTCTTGGGCTGCAGGCGGACGAGCGCCTCTATCGCGGCCGAGGTCCTGAGCTTGGCGCGCGCCTCGAGCAGCTTGCCCATGAGCACCAGCGTGATGATCACCGCGCTGGCTTCGAAATAGACGTGCTGCTGATGCAGGCCCAGCAGCGTGACCACGGCGGAGAGGCCGTAGGCCGTGCTCGTGCCCAGCGCCACCAGCACGTCCATGTTGGCGCCGCCGCCGCGCAAGGCTTTCCAGCCGCCGACGTAAAAGCGCCGCCCGATCCAGAACTGCACCGGCGTGGCGAACGCGAGCTGCAGCCAGCGCGGCAGCAGTTCGCTGTGCGCGTCGCCGAACATCGAAAACATCCCCGCCAGCAGCGGCAGACTGAGCGCGACCGAAATCCAGAACAGGCGCAGCTCGCCGCGGAAGGCGGCGGCGCGGCGCGCCTTCTCCTCCTCGGCATTCGCTTCCACGCGTTCGCTCGCGTCGTAACCTGCCTTGCGGATGGTCGCGGCGAGCAGCTCGGGTGTGGCCAGGCCGGGGACATAGCGCACGCGCGCGGTTTCGCTGGCGAAGTTGACGCTCGCTTCGACGCCTTCGAGCTTGTTCAGCGCCTGTTCGATGCGCGCCGCGCAGGCGACGCAAGTCATGCCGTAGATCTGGAACTCGGCCGACTGCAGCGGCACAGAATATCCGGTGCGCCGGATGGTTTCGATCACGGCGGCAGGCGCGGTCAGGTTCGGCTGCAGCGTCACCTGCGCCGACTCGGCCGCGAAATTCACGTTCGCGACCACGCCGGGCAGCTTGTTCAGGCTCTTTTCGATGCGCGCCGCGCAGGCGGCGCAGGTCATGCCCTCGAGCGGCAGATCAAGGCGAACGGTGGGCAATGCATCCATGGAGTCCGGCGCAAAACGGTAACAGGATGAACCGGACTATATACCCATATAGGGTATCTGTCAAATACCACCGTGGGGTATGGGCAGGCGCTGCGCGCCTGCGCCGCATTCAGTCGGCAGGAATCGGGCGCGCCGAGGTGGTAAACGCGATCGAACGCCCTACCGGAAGATTCGCGTGCAGCCCTTCCACGATCGGCGGGCTCGCCGGCGCGTCCGCTTTCCACACGATCACGAAATTCGCGCCCGAGCCTCCGCTATCGTCGCTGCGCGGAACGAAGATCTCGTAGGTGCCCATGGGGCCGATTGTCTTCGGCGACGGCAGGTACTCGCGGAGTTTCTTTCCGTCGGTGTCGAAATACTGGGAGGAAGTGACGCGGATCGCTTTCACCGGATCGGTATTGCGTATGCTCACCGAAACCGACACCAGCGTCTTCATCGGCTGGCCCTGGTCGTTGGTCTCGCCGTGCCAGATGTGCGAATAGATCGGCAAATACAGGTGCTGGCCTGAGGACCGCGGAGCCGGCGTTTGGCCCAAGGCCAGGCTGCCCGACAACGCAAACAAGAGCGTTGCACACATCAACGATTTCATGAGTCCCCCGGGACGGATGAGGCTATACGGGCAATATATGGCCGATCCTCGGCCGAAGCAACCGAATAAGGGCGCGCGGCCGCGCACTCAGCCGGCGAGGTGGCGCGCGGCCTGATAGAACGCAAAGCTGACCAGCCATGCCAGACCGAGCGGCCAGGCGATGGCGAGCGCGCTGAAGCTGCGGCTCTTGGCCTCGCTGACGATAGTGGCGATGGTCGAAAGACAAGGCGTGTAGATCAGCGTAAATAGCATGAAGCTGTACGCCTGGATCCAGTCGACCTGGTGTGCGATCGTGTGGGTCAGCGCCGCCCCTTCCTGGCCATAGATCACGGCGAGCGAGCCGATGACGATTTCCTTGGCGACGAAGCCGAATATGAGCGCGATCGTCAGCCTAGGGTCGATGCCGAGCGGACTCAGCACCGGATTGAGCCAGTCGCCGATCTGCCCGGCCCAGGTGTCCGCGCCGCCGCTGGCTGTACCTAGCGGGAAGTTCGTCAGCAGCCACACCAGCACCACGCCCAACACGATGAAGCGCGTGGCGCGGTGGGTGAAATGCCGGACCTCCTGCCAGCCGCGCAGGAATATCTGGTGCAGTGTCGGAAAGCGGTACGGCGGCATCTCCAGCACGAACGGGTCGTTGTTGACGTAGCGGCGCTTGAACAGCACCGAGGTAATCATTGCGCTGAGGATACTGACCACGTAGAGCGAAAACAGCACCAGCGGCGCTGCTTTGGCCGAGAACAGTGCGGCGATGAAGAACACAAACACCTGCATGCGCGCCGAGCACAGCGAAAGCGGAATGACCAGCATGGTGAGCAGGCGCAATCCGCGCGAACGAATCACGCGTGTGCCCATGAGCGCCGGCACGTTGCAGCCGAAGCCCATCAGCACCATGACGAAGCTGCGTCCGTCCAGGCCGAAGCGCGCCATCAGCGCGTCCATGAGGAACGCGGCGCGCGACAGATAGCCTGCGTCCTCGACCAGGCCCATGCACAAAAAGAACAGCACGATGATGGGCACGAAGCTCGCGACCGTGCTCAGGCCGTTGTAGACGCCGTCGAGCAGCAAGCCGCGCAGGAAGAACGGCAGGCCGGAGAGCGCGGGTTCCAGCGCGCCTGAGCGCAAGGCCGCGAACGCCCAGGCCATCGCGTCCTGGATCGGTTTGCCCAGAATGAAGACCAGTTCGAACAGCAGGAACATCACGCCGAAAAAGATGGGCAGGCCCAGCCATGGGTCCAGAAGTATCCGGTCGATCTTCTCGGTCAACGCATGCGAAGCCTGCGCCGGAACGAACACCGAGGATTTGACCGCGGCTTCGAGTTGATGCTCGTCGAGTTTCGCGCTTGCGGTTTTCGCAGCGCTTGCGCCGCCTGACTCGCGCAGCGCGGCACGCATTGCGGGTTGAAGCTGCTCCACGCCTTGGCCGTATTTCGCCGACAGCATGCAGACCGGGATTCCGAGCTTCGCCGCCAACCCTTCGGCGTCGACGCTGATGCCGAGCGCGGCGGCTTCGTCCACCATGTTGAGCACCAGCACGATCGGCAGGCCCAGGCGCATGACCTGTCCCAGCAGCACCATCTGCCGCTCGACCTGGGAGGCATTCAGCACCACCAGCACGAGATCGACCTGGTTTTGCGCGAGGAAAGTCGTGACGACTTTTTCGTCCTCGGAATAGCCGTTCAGGTCGTAAATTCCGGGCAAGTCGACCAGATGCACCATCTGGTCGCCGATCAAAAGCTTCGCGCTGAGCAGGTCTACGGTGAGGCCGGGCCAGTTTCCGACTTTGGCGTGCGCGCCGGTAAGGCGATTGAACAGGGTAGACTTGCCCGTGTTGGGCATCCCCACCATCGCGATTCGCTTCATCGGAATCGGACCCGGGGCTAGACTTGGTTTCCGTGTGTCAAGCGGATGCAATGCGCTTCACGCCGGCGCAGCATGAGTTCGGTCGTGCCCACCCGAACATGCAGCGGCCCGCCGAAACGCGCGCGGCGCAACAGCCGCACGCTCTTGCCGATGCGCAGCCCCAGCGCCACCAGGCGCTGGTAGAGTTCTTCGCTCGCATCCAGAGCCAGGATCGTGCCGTGTTCACCGGGATCCAGACGGTTCAGCGTCAGCGGGCTAGTAACGGGTACCATGAGGGGTGGCCATAAATGCGAATGGTTCCTATTGTCGGACAAGACCTAGGCTACGTCAAGTCGATCTCCCCGCCCAAGCCAGGGCAGGAAGCTAAGCGCCGGATATCATGAACGATCTAGACGCACACCAGATCAGATCCGCGCCGCACTTCAAGAAATGAGTTGCAAGCTTTGCCCAAATAGATGAGAATTGTTCTCATCTGAACTCAAGCGACTAGTCGCGTTTGAAAGGAGCGAATGGGTATGAGGGTTTGCACCTGCACCAGCCTGATTGCGGCCGCGCTTATCGGCTTTGCCAGCGCCGGCGCGCTGGCCGCGCCGGACGAAATCCAGGTTTATACCGATGATATGGATGAGCCCGGGCAGTACGGCCTGGAACTTCACGTCAACTACGCACTGAAGGGCGCGAAGGAGCCCGAGTTCGCAGGGGAAATGCTCTCGCACCATCGCCTCCAGGTCACGCCGGAGTTTTCCTACGGCCTGACCAAATCGCTGGAAGCCGGGCTCTACCTGCCGGTGGCGATGAGTCAGGAAGGCAATCTGTACGGCAACGGGCTGCGCTTCCGGCTGAAATACATCGCGCCGCGCGAAGAAGGCGCACGCTTTTTCTGGGGCCTCAACGGCGAATTGGGCTACTCGGCAAGGCGGGTTGCGGACAGCCGCTACGCACTGGAACTGCGGCCGATCATCGGCTACCGCGACCAGCGCTGGCTCATCGCGTTCAACCCCATCCTGGACACGGACCTGTCCGCAAACGTCAGCCGTGCGCCCAAGTTCGAGCCCGCGCTGAAACTCGCGCGCAAGACCGCCGAGGGCATTTATGCGGGGCTCGAATATTATGGCGAGTACGGCCCGGCGCACCACCTGCTGCCTGCCGCAGAGCGCGCGCATTACCTCTACGCGGCGGTGGACATGGATTTGAAAGGCTACGACATCAACTTCGGCATCGGCCGCGGCATGGAAAACGCCGGCGACCAATGGGTGGCAAAGGCGATTGTCTCGTTTCCGTTCAAGTAGGCAGCCGAACCGAAACCGCCTTCAATTGCGTTTCGCCGAGGCAAGAATCGGTTTGAGATCACGCGCAAAGAACTGCGTCAAGCCGTCGCGATTCAAGTGGTCGCTGTCGAAATAGAATTGCGGTTCGTCGATCGCTCGTGAAAAATCGCGGTATTGCACGTCAGCCGCCGCCAGCAGGCGCGCCAGCGCCAGGTCGAATCCCGCCTCGTCGGGAAGCTGGCTGCGATACTGCGCTGGCGTCGGCATCTTGACCACAACCACACCCGCACCCGCCCGCCGCGCAGTCGCGATGACGGTCGAGAGCGTCTCCAGATAGCGGTTCAGCGCCGCAGCCGTTGTGTTGTCCGGATACAGATAGGCGATGCGCTTCTTTACGCCGCTGGCCGAAGGCCGATACACGCGCTCGAACTGCCCCTCGCCCTCCCAGGCGTCAAGCCGGAAGCGTTCCCGGTTATTGATTTTGGAGAAGCCGGCGACATAATCGAGCAGCGCACGCGGGTCCACTCCTTCGTGGCGGACGTAGTCCGAAAGCAGCGCGGCAATCGCCGGCTCCAGAGGCGTACGCCTGAGCAGCTTGGCATCGGCGAAGCGCTCCTCGTTCCAGCTGCGCGAATAGAACGCGAACGCATCGACCACGTACAAGACATTCTTCGCGCGATGCGCGCGCAGGAAGTGCTCGAGCACGAAACGATTGTAGAGCGGGCCTGTCCCCGGGGCCGCCAGATTCAGTATGCGCAGCCCCGTCTCGCGCTGCATGTAGGCATTGAAGTCGGTGAAATCCAGGGGCATCGCGTGCGAGGCGCCGAGGATCACCCAGTCGACCTCGCTGTCGTGCATAGCGGCGATCTTGAAAAACGGATTGCTGCGCGCGGTATGAAGCATGAGCCGTTCGGCGGCGAAATAGAGCCCCGCGTAAAGCGCAAGCCCCAGCGCAATGAACAGAAGAGCGGATTGACCGAGCCGTTTCATGCGTCAGAATTGCATGTAGATGAATTCACGCGCCTGCCAGCGTCCCAGGATCAGCAGGGCGAATATGGCCAGGTAGTAGACGCCCCAGCGCAATGCGACCGGGGCGGCGGCAAGGCGCTGGAATATCGAGCGGCGCTCGTCGACGATCTCGATGCCGATCAGGCACGCGATCAGCGCGAACGCCGTGTAATGGTCCGCTGTGAACGGAAATCGCGACAGCAGCGATGGAATCTCGTTCACGTTCAGCGCAATCTTCTTGAGGATCAACCCTGCATCGCTAAGCGAGCGGGCGCGGAAGAACACCCAGGTAATCGCGATCAGATGGAAAGTCAGCAGCACGCGCAGCACATCCACGACCAGGCTTTGGCTGATGCGCGGCAATCGTTCGCGGACGCGGCTCCAGAACGGGCGCGTCGCCACACCGGCCCATTGGTAGGCGCCGTTCAACGCGCCCCACGCAAGGAAGGTCCAGCCCACACCGTAGCCCAGCCCGGCGTGCCACAAGCCGCTCGCGACGAAGACGAGCATCAGGTTAAGGTACTGGCGCACTCGCCCGGCGCGGCTGCCGCCGAGCGGGATGTACAGGTAGTCGCGGAACCACCGGCCGAGCGAGATGTGCCAGCGCTCGCCCCAGAACTCGGCCGTACTGCGCGCAAGATAGGGCCGGCGGAAATTCTCCATGAGCTGCAACCCGAACAGCAGCGACACGCCGATCGCGATGTCGGTGTAGCCGGAGAAATCGCAGTAGATCTGAAAGGCGAAGAAATAGACGCCGATCAGAAGATCGATCGGCGCGGCGAAGGCCACGATGCCGAAAGTCTTATCGACCATCGGCGCAAGGTTGTCGGCGACCACCACCTTCTTGATCAAACCCCAGCCGATAAGCTGCAAGCCGAGCACTAGGCGCTCAGGGTCCGCGCGCAAACCGGCCCACACTTGCGGCAGGAAATTCGTGGCGCGATCGATCGGTCCTGCAAGGATCTTGGGAAACCAGGCCAGATAGAGCGCGACCTGACCGACGCTGTGCGCTGCCGCAAGACGCCGGGAAAACGCATCGATGAGATAGCTCGCCGCCGAAAACGCGTAAAACGAATAGCCGACCGGCGTCGTGATCCCGAGCCGCGGCAGCGAGATGGAGGCGTCATTGCCCAAAGTCTCACCGGCTAGCCGCTCCAATTCGCCGGCGATGAAGTCGTAGAATTTGAACGCGGCCA
>JAJZUK010000026.1 GCA_021847125.1 Pseudomonadota bacterium
AATCGACCTACAACTTCGAGCAGTCCAATACCGAAATGCTGTTCCGCCATTTTTCCGATTACGAGGCCGAGGCGAAACGCCTGGTGCGCTCGCAGCTCGCGCTGCCCGGCTACGAGATGGTGCTCAAGGCGGCGCACACGTTCAATCTGCTCGATGCGCGCGGCGCGATTTCGGTTACCGAGCGCGCCGCCTATATCGGGCGCATCCGCAATCTTGCGCGCAGCGTGTCGCAGTCCTATTTCGATTCCCGACTGCGCCAGAATTTCCCCATGTGCCGGCCGGAACAACTGGCGAGCCTAGGAATCGACCTTGCCGCGCTGCAAGCCGACCTGGTTGAAAGGGAAACGCGCAATGAGCGCTAGCCTGCTGGTCGAGCTGTTCACCGAGGAGTTGCCGCCCAAGGCGCTGAAAACCCTGGGCGACGCGTTCGCGCAAGGGGTCGCGTCGGGCCTTGCGCAGCGCGGCCTGCTCGGCCAGGGCCATGAGACCAGGGCGTATTGCACGCCGCGCCGGCTGGCCGTTCATATTTCGGCCGTACTTGCGCGCTCGCTCGACCGCGAGCAGACCAAAAAGCTGATGCCGGCGAAAGTCGCTTTCGATCCCGCGGGAAATCCGGCGCCGGCCCTCGCCAAGCGCCTGGAAAAAGAGGGCTATGCCGCGGACGTCGATATGACCGGGCTGATCGAGCGCCGCAGCGAAGGCGGCGCGGAGTACGTATTCCTGCACCAGATCGTGCCGGGCACGCAGCTGGCCGACGCCCTGCAGGCCAGCCTCGAGGAGGCGATCACGCGGCTGCCCATACCCAAGGTAATGAGCTATCAACTCGCCGACGGAACAACGACCGTGCAGTTCGTGCGCCCGGTTCACGGGCTGCTCGCCCTGCACGGCCCCGAGGTAGTGCCGGTCTCCATCCTCGGCCTCGATGCCGGCCGCATCACCCATGGCCATCGCTTCCAGGGCGTGCCGGACATTCCCGTGGCGGCGGCGGACGCCTACGAAGAGGCGCTCGCCGCCCATGGCCAGGTGATCGCCAGGTTCGACGCGCGCCGCACCGAAACCGAGAGGCAGCTACTCGCCAAGGCCGGGGCCCTGGGCGCTTCGCTAGGCCCGGAGCAGGACGTCGCGCCTTTGCTCGACGAAGTCACCGGGCTGGTCGAATTTCCGAGCGTCTACGCCGGGGAGTTCGACCCCGAATTTCTCGCCGTGCCGCAGGAGTGCCTGGTGCTCACCATGCGCACCAACCAGAAGTATTTCCCGCTGTTCGACGCCGCCGGGAAGCTGATCAACCGTTTCCTCATCGTCAGCAACATGCGGCTAGCCGACCCGAAGAATATCGTCGAAGGCAACAATCGCGTCGTGCGCCCGCGCCTCGCCGACGCGCGTTTCTTTTTCGAGACCGACAAGAAACAGCGCCTGGAGACCCGCGTGCCGCAGTTGGGCGCCATCGTCTATCACAACAAACTCGGCAGCGCGCTGGAGCGCACCGAACGCGTGCAGTTGCTGGCGGGAAAAACCGCCCGCGCGATCGGCGCCGATCCGGTGCTGGCCGAACGCGCTGCCTGGCTGGCCAAGGCCGACCTCGTGACCAGCATGGTCGGCGAGTTTCCGGAACTGCAGGGCATCATGGGAGGCTACTACGCCCGCGCCGACGGCGAGCATGCCCAGGTGGCCGAAGCGCTGCGCGATCAATACCGGATCCGCTACGACGGCGACGAAGCGCCCGCGAATCTGATCAGCATGAGCCTGTTCATCGCCGATCGCGTCGAGACCCTGGTCGGCATCTGGGGCATCGGGCTCAAGCCGAGCGGCGACAAGGATCCGTTCGGCCTGCGCCGTGCCGCCCTCGGCCTGATCAATGCCTTCGAGCTGCTGGGAGCGACGGCCCGGGTGCAGAACAAAACATTCACGCTGCGGCTGGACGAACTGCTGCGACAGGCTGCTGCGCTGTTCAAACCAGGCGTGCTCGACCAGGACGCGCCTGCCGCGATCATGGAATTCGTCTACGAGCGCTACCGCCACCAGCTGATCGGGCTATTCGAGCGCAACGCAGTCGACGCGGTGATCGCATTGCAGCCGCCGCTGCATGAGGTGGTGCAGCGGGTGCGCGCAGTGATCGAATTCGGTACGCTGCCCGAAGCCGACGCGCTCGCCGCAGCCAACAAGCGCATCAGCAATATCCTGAAGAAGGCCGTCTGGAGCGGTTCTCCGGCCGATGCCTCGCTGTATGCCGAACCTGCCGAGAAGGCGCTCGCCGCGGCGATGGACAGCATCCGCCCCGACGCGCGGCGGCGCTTTGCCGCCAACGACTATGCCGGTACGCTGAAGCTGCTGTCGCAGACGAGGCAGGCGGTGGACGTGTTTTTCGATCAGGTGATGGTCATGGCCGAGGACCCGCAGTTGCAAAAGAACCGGATCGCGCTGCTGCGCGATCTGCACGGTTTGATGAACATGGTCGCCGACATTTCCAAACTTGCCGCATGAACCGCGTACACGTGAGAATTGCGCCATGACGACCCGTCCGATGAAACTCGTAGTGCTCGACCGCGACGGCGTGATCAACCTCGACAGCGACCAATATATCAAGAGCCCGGAGGAATGGAAGCCGATCCCGGGCAGCCTGGAGGCGATCGCGCGCCTCACGCAGGCCGGGTTTCGCGTCGTGGTCGCCACAAACCAATCCGGACTAGGACGCGGCCTGTTCGACATGGCCACGCTCAACGCGATGCACGACAAAATGCACAAAGCGGTGAACCAGCTGGGCGGGCGCATCGATGCGGTGTTCTTCTGTCCGCACGCGCAGGACGCGGGCTGCGACTGCCGCAAACCGAAGCCGGGCATGCTGCGCGAGATCGCCGCGCGCTTCGATCTCGCGCTCGCCGGGGTGCCGGTGATCGGCGACTCCCTGCGCGACCTGCAGGCGGCGAGCGCGGTCGGCGCCCGGCCGGTCCTGGTGCTGACCGGCAAGGGCGAACAGACCCTCAAATCCGGCGGCCTGCCCGAAGGCACCGAAATCCACCGCGATCTGGCCGCCGCCGCCCTGGCGCTCGCCGCATGATGGTCCTGCGCGCATTCGTCTACTACCTGCTGCTGGTCGTCATCGTCGTGCCCTATTGGGTGATGATCATGTGCGTGGCCTGGCTGCCGCGCATACCGCGCTGGAAGGTCATCGCCGGCTGGCCGCGCCTCGCCGCCTGGCTGGCGATCTACGTGCTCGGCATCCGCTACGAAGTGCGCGGGCGGGAGAACATTCCGGCCGAACCGGTGGTGATTCTGTCCAAGCACTCCTCCGCCTGGGAGACCCTCGCCTACTCCGGGATTTTTCCGCCCCACGTCTACGTGATGAAGCGCGAGCTGATGTGGCTGCCCTTCCTCGGCTGGGGACTGGCGCTGTTCAATCCCATATTCATCGACCGCGCCGACCGCAAGAACGCGATGCGGCGCACGGTCGAGATCGGCAAGGAGCGGTTCGCTCAGGGTTTCAACATCATGATGTTCCCGGAAGGCACGCGCATCGCGGTCGGCAAGCGCGGCAGGTACAAGCTCGGCGGCGCAGTCGTCGCGGTCCAGACCGGCGCGCGCGTGCTGCCGGTGGCGCACAACGCGGGGCTGCTGTGGCCGCGCAATTCCTTTCTGAAGCACCCCGGTAAGGTGACCGTGGTGATCGGCAAGCCCATAGACAGTGCCGGCCACACGCCCGAGCAATTGATGCGCAAGGTCGAGGACTGGATCGAAAGCCAGGTGGAGATCCTGGTGCGCGCCGAGCGCCCCGATGCAGCTTGAACTGCCGCTGGCGGTCGCGCCGGCGGCGCCGCCCGCGGGTACGCTGCGTTACATCCAGCTCGGCAGCGAGATCGTGGGCTACCGCTTCCGCCGCGCGCGCCGCCGCTCTATCGGCATTGCGATCGACGACGACGGCCTGCGCGTAGCCGCGCCGGGGCACGCGCCGATCGCCGAGGTCGAGGCCTTCATGCGCGAGAAAGCCCATTGGGTGTTGAAAAAACTGTCCGAGAGGCGCAATTCACCCAAACCGCCGGTGGTCGACTGGTCGGACGGCGCGACGATCGCCCTTCTGGGCGCTCCGGTAAGCATCGCACTCGTGCCCGGCCGGCGCGACATCAGGCTGGAAAACGGCCGCCTCGGAATCGGCCTCGCGCCGCGCGGCGAACCGGCGGCATTGAGGCAGCGCGGCATCGCATGGATCAAGGAGCACGCGCGCACGCTGTTTGGCGAGCGCCTGGCGCTGTACGCGGCCGATCTGGGGGTGCCGACCCCGGCGCTGACGCTGTCCAATGCGCGCAAACAGTGGGGGCTGTGCCGCGAGGACGGACGGGTGCGCCTCAACTGGCGCCTGATCCACCTGCCGCTGCACCTGGTCGATTATGTAGTCGCGCACGAACTGGCGCATCTGCGGGAAATGAATCACTCGGCGCGCTTCTGGGCCGTGGTCGGCGCGCTCTATCCCGATTACCGCCAGGCGCGCAGCGAACTGCGCCACTGCAACCACCGACTGCCAATTTTATAGGAGGGGAACCATGAGAATTCTGCATACGATGCTGCGCGTGGGAAACATGGGGCGCTCGGTGAAGTTCTACACCGAGGTCATGGGCATGAAGCTGTTGCGCACCACCGACCGGCCGGAACAGAAATATTCGCTGGCGTTCGTCGGCTACGGCGCCGAGGAGGCGCAGGCGGTGATCGAACTCACCTACAACTACGGCGTCGACCGCTACGACCTGGGGAACGCATTCGGGCACCTCGCGATTGAAGTTCCGGACGCCTATAAAGCCTGCGCAACGGTCAAAGCCAAAGGCGGCGTGGTGAGCCGCGAAGCCGGGCCGGTCAAGGGCGGCAGCACTGTGATCGCCTTCGTGCAGGATCCGGACGGCTATAAGATCGAGCTGATCGAGCGCAAATAAGTTACGTTACGTCGGCCGAGTGTTCCAGCGGCCGTAGCAGGTCAGGATATGAATCCGATGCCGCGGCGCATCGCAGGCACGAGCCTTGAAACAGCCCGCGCGAGGGCTATGCGCGGGCGGTCCTATAAAGCGGCACCACGGTATTTGCGCAGCGCGCTGGGCTGGCCGATCAGCATTTTGGCGAATTCTTCCAGCAAAGCCTCATCGATATCGGCCGCCGGAATGCGCAGTTCGTCCACGCCCAGGCGGAAGAAATGCTTGCCCTTCACCACCAGCCGCGCGTTGTCGTAGTCGGCTGTGATCGTGATGTCGCAGGTCACATTGCCCGGTATGGTGAATTTCGTCTTTTCGAAACCGCCGCCCGGCTTCTTGATCTTCTCTTCGGTGAATTTCATGCCCAAGCCCCATAGCACGTCGTTTACCTTTTGTATCGCGCCGGGCATGTCGCGCTCGACGCTGAGGCTGGCGGGCGAGGCCCATTTGATGAACAGCGTAATATTGTCGTAGTAGTCCCTGTCGCCGATCTTCTTCTTGCGATAGTCGATGAACGACTCGGCGAAAGCCAGGTTCTGGAATTCTCCGATGCCCGGTATCGTATATACCGTCGGATTGGTCGGCTTGAGCACCGCCAGCTGCTTCAGCAGGTCGTTCAGGTACATGAACGTCTGGTGCATCTTGCCCTCGACCAGCTTGATGCTTTCCTGCAGAAAGGACTGATGGGAAAGCTGCTGGCTTTTCACCATGTCCGCCTGTTTTTTCAGATCGTCGAGCAAGCCCATACTATTCTCCGGCGTGTAACCTCAGAGTCCGCTGCAAAAATGACGGATACCCCGCCCCACCCTCTGGTCGGAGCCTGTTTCAGCGTTTCCGAAACAAGCCGTTCGAATGCGGCGCGGGGGACTATTGTGCCAGCCGCAGGCGCGTTTGTGAATATCAATGCGCGGTGGATTTGTCTTTGCTGGCCAAATAGTTGCTGATCGCGACGAAATCGGCCACCGCGAGGTTTTCCGCGCGCAGGCCGGGCGCGATCGCGAGCGCGGCGTAGTCGCCGGCCTCGAGCAGCCCGGCGAGGGAATTGCGCAAGGTCTTGCGCCGCTGCGCGAAAGCGCGCCGCACCACTTGCGCCAAGCCGTCATCGCTAGCCGCCGTCAGCTGCGCCTGCGGCCGCGGGCACATGCGCACCACCGCCGAATGCACCCGCGGCGGCGGTGAAAACGCGTCGGGGCCTACCTCGAACAGCAGCTCCATGTCGAAACGGTACTGCAGCATCACCGACAAGCGGCCATAGTCGCCGCCGCCGGGGCGGGCCACCATGCGCTCGACCACCTCTTTTTGCAGCATGAAATGCATGTCGCGTATGCGCTCGGCGTAGCGCGCCAGGTGAAACAGCAGCGGCGTGGAAATATTGTAGGGCAGGTTCCCGACCACGCGCAGCTCGCGCGGCAGCAGGGAAAAATCGAACTCGAGCACGTCGCCCGCATGCACCGAAACGCGCTCCGGCGGGTAGGCAAGCCGCAGGCGCGCGATGATGTCGCGGTCGATCTCGATCACGTGCAGGTGGCGCAGCACCGCCGTCAGCGGCGCGGTGAGCGCCTCCAGCCCGGGGCCGATCTCCACCATGGAATCCTCCGCCTGCGGCCGGATCGCGGCGACGATGCCGGCGATCACCGCCTGGTCGGTCAGAAAATGCTGACCAAACCGTTTGCGGGGGACGTGTTTCATCCGGCGAAGAGAGGCCTAGAGCCGGGTGGCATGCACCATCTCCAGCGCCATCTCAATCGCCGCAACCAGGCTGCCCGAATCGGCCTTGCCGCTGCCGGCCAGTTCCAGCGCCGTGCCATGGTCGACCGAAGTGCGCACGATAGGCAAGCCGAGCGTGACGTTGACCCCCTTGCCGAAACTTGCGTACTTGAGCACCGGCAATCCCTGGTCGTGGAACATCGCCAGCACGCAGTCGCCGCGCGCGAGCACCTGCGGCGTGAACAGCGTGTCGGCGGGAAAAGGTCCTTCCAGATGCATGCCCGCCTGGCGCAGCCGGTCCAGTACCGGGGAGATGACCTCGATTTCCTCGCGGCCCAGATGGCCGCCCTCGCCCGCATGCGGGTTCAGCCCGGCCACCAGAATACGGGGTTCGGCCATGCCAAAACGCTGCTGCAGCGCGCGATGCAGAATCCGCAGCGTCTGCTCCAGGCTTGCCCGCGTGATCGCGCCCGCCACGTCGGCCAGCGCCAGGTGCGTGGTGGCGAGCGCCACCCGCAATCCGCCGCCGACCAGCATCATCACCACGCGCGGCGTGGACGTCGCCGCCGCGAGAAATTCGGTATGCCCGGTAAACGCAACGCCGGCGTCATTGATCACGCCCTTGTGCACCGGCGCGGTGACCATGGCGGCGAAGGTGCCGTCGACGCAGCCGCCGACGGCGCGCGCCAGCATGTCCAGCACATAGCGGCTGTTGGCCGGGTCCAGCCTGCCCGCCGCCACCGTCGCAGCCAGCGGTACATGCAGCACTTCGAGCTCGCCGGCCGCGGGCGCGAGCGCCGGGTCGTAGGGACGCAGGCGCAGGGCCAGGCCCAGCCGGGCGGCACGCGCGGCGAGCAGTTCCTGGTCCGCAAGGATCACCGCGCGGCACGGCGGGCGCAGCGCCGCCAGGGCGAGACAAATGTCGGGACCGATACCGGCGGGCTCGCCCGAAGTTACCGCGATCACAGGCAGCGCTGTCATGTTGAGCCTGGCAGGCCCGCAAGCGGGGTAGCAGGCGCCCTGGGGTACGGGGTCATGCCGAATCTCCCGCTGCTCGCGGACTCAGCCTTCGTCCGAACGATATTCCACGAAGGCGCGATCGCGCAGCTGGCGCAGCCACTCCTGGTAAGCCTCGTCGGCCTTGCGCTCGCGCAGGATCAGGCGCGCCTCCTGCCGCTTGCGTTCGCCGGACACGTCGGTCTTGCGCCGCTCCAGCACTTGCACCAGGTGCCAGCCGAACGGAGACGCGAAGGGCTCGCTCAGCTGGCCTACCTTCAGGCCGTTCATCACGCGCTCGAATTCCGGCACGGTGTCCCCGGGAAAGATCCAGCCGAGATCACCGCCCTTGATCGAGGATCCGTCGTCGGAATTGAGCTTCGCCAGCTCACTGAAATCCGCGCCGTTGACTATGCGCTCACGCAGGTTTTCGAGTTTGCGCCGAGCATCGGCTTCGGACACGATTTCGCTGGTCTTCACCAATATGTGCCGCACACGGGTTTCCTCTACGATGGCCGGCAGGCCGCCGCCGCGGCGCTCGATCAGCTTGATCAAATGGAAACCGGCCGGACTGCGGATGATGCCGCTCACCTCGCCCGGCTTCAGAGCGTCCAGGGCCTGGGCGTAAAGGTCCGGCAAGCGGTCCCGCGAGCGCCAGCCCATGGCCCCGCCTTGCAGGGCGTCCGGCGCGTCGGAAAAACCGGCGGCGAGTTTGGAAAATTCGGCGCCGCCGCGCAGCTGCGCGAGCACCTGCTCGGCGCGGGCGCGCTGCCGTGCCACCTCCTCCGGGCTGGCCTGGTCGGGCAGTCGCAGCATGATGTGGCTGAGGTTGAATTCCGTCGCCACGCCCGGCGCTGTGGCCTGCTGGCTCAGAAAATAGTCGATTTCGTTGTCGGTGACCACGATGCGGTTGTCGACCTCGCGCTCGCGCAGGCGCGACAGCAGGATCTCATTGCGGATTTCCTCGCGGAATTTGTCGAATTGAATCCCGTCGCGTTCCAGGGCCTGGCGAAACTGGGTCAGCGACATCTTGTTGCCCTCGGCA
>JAJZUK010000027.1 GCA_021847125.1 Pseudomonadota bacterium
ATCTAGCCGGCCATCCCAAGATCAACCGGCGCCGCGCCGAGGTCAGGCTCGCCGAGACCCGCGGCCAGCTCGCCTACGAGTGGGAGCATTTGCAGTCCGAGCTGCGCGCGCGCAGCCCGGACTGGTGGCGCCTGTGGAAAAACGTCGCGGCGCCCGAACCGCACCCGCTGTTCCGCGTCGTGCCCGGTGCGGTGCGCGACTGGGAAAAGATCGCTTCCGCGACTGTTGCCAAAATCAAAACGAAGCCCGCTCGCGCATCGGCAATGCCGCGCAAAGCAAAATTGTGATTGTTCCGCCGGAGGGTTAAAATAGGCGCGTGGCGATCGACCTTACCCACCATTTTCTCATCGCAATGCCGAACATGGTGGATCCCTATTTTGCCAAATCCCTCACCTACATCTGCGAGCACAACGAGCAGGGTGCGCTAGGCGTGGTCGTCAACCGTCCCATCGACCTCAGCCTGCAGGCGCTGTTCGAGCGCATCAATCTCAAGCTTGAACTGCGCGAACTCCACGACATTCCCGTCTACTTCGGCGGCCCGGTGCAAACCGATCGCGGCTTCGTGCTGCATCAGCCCGTAGGGGAATGGCATTCCACGCTCAATGTGCGCGACAACCTCGGGCTCACCACCTCCAGGGACATACTGGAGGCGGTAGGCAAGGGCGGCGGTCCGGCCAAGATGCTGGTGACCCTGGGTTACTCCGGCTGGGCGGCGGGGCAGCTCGAACATGAACTCGGCCAGAACGCCTGGCTCACCGTGGAAGCGGGCGAGCAGATCATTTTCGATCTGCCCGCCGAAGAAAAACTGCCGGCGGCGATGGAACTGCTCGGCGTGGATTTCGCCAGCCTGTCCGAGGATACGGGTCATGCCTGATCGCGGCGCCCAGAGGATGGATCGCGGCTGATGACTAGAACCGCGACCGGCACGGTGCTCGCTTTCGATTTTGGCGAAAAATTCACCGGCGTCGCGGTCGGCGAAACCAGCGTGGGTGTCGCGCATCCCCTGGGTCTGATCGCTGCGCAAGGCAGCGCGGCGCGCATGGACGAGGCCGCCGAGCTGGTTGCCGAATGGAAACCGCGCACCTTGGTAGTAGGGCTGCCGCTGTCGCTGGAGGGCGCCGAACACGAGCTGACGCGGCGCTGCCGCCGCTTCGCGCGCCAGCTGGAGGCCCGATTCCGGCTGCCGGTCAAGCTCGTGGACGAAAGGCTGAGCTCGGCCGCCGCCGAAGAGGCGCTCAGGACGTTGGGAAAAGGAGGGCGCAAGCACAAGCTGCACGCCCATCAAGTGGCGGCACAAATCATTTTGCAGAGCTATTTCGATGACCCCGGTACTGCCTGATCCAGAAGCCCTGTGCGCGGAGCTGGTGCTTCAGCTCAAACCGCAGGTCACCGCCGATACCGCCCTGGTCGGCATCCATACCGGCGGCGTGTGGCTGGCCGAGCGGCTGCACGCCGCGCTCGGCATCGCACTGCCGCTGGGCGTGCTCGACATTTCCTTCTACCGCGACGATTTCGACAAGACCGGGCTGCATCCGCAGATCAAGCCCACGCAGATCCCGTTCGAGGTCGACGGCCGCCACATCGTGCTCGTCGACGACGTGCTCTACACCGGTCGCACCGTACGCGGCGCGATGAACGAGTTATTCGACTACGGACGTCCGGCTTCGATCAGCCTCGCCGTGCTGATCGATCGCGGCGGGCGCGAACTGCCGGTGGCCGCGCAATACGTGGGCGCCAGGCTGGACGTGCCCCCGGGGCGCATGCTGGTGCTGGACCGCGGCGAGAACGGCAAACTCAGGCTGAAACTGGATGCGTAACCCACAATTGAACGAAAAAGGCGAGCTGCAGCACTTGCTCACCATCGAGGGCCTGCCGCGCGAGGTCCTGACCCATATCCTCGACACCGCGACGTCTTTCGTCGGCGTCACGGCGCGCGAAGTCAAGAAAGTGCCGCTGCTGCGCGGCAAATCGGTGTTCAACCTGTTTTTCGAGGCGTCCACGCGCACGCGCACCACGTTCGAGATCGCCGCCAAGCGCCTGTCGGCGGATGTCATCAACCTGAACATCGCGGTGTCTTCTTCGACCAAGGGTGAGACGCTGCTCGACACCGTGGACAATCTCTCCGCCATGCACGCGGACATGTTCGTGGTTAGGCATGCGCAAAGCGGCGCGCCGCATCTGATCGCGAGCCATGTCGCCAGCCACCTGCATGTGATCAATGCCGGCGACGGGCGCCACGCACATCCGACCCAGGGCCTGCTCGATCTCTACACCATCCGCCACTTCAAGAAGGACTTCAGCAGGCTGTCCGTGGCCATCGTCGGCGACGTGCTGCATTCGCGCGTGGCGCGTTCACTGATCCACGCGCTGACCGTCATGGGCACGCCGGACCTGCGCATCATCGGGCCCATGACGCTGATCCCTGCCGGCGCGGAGAAGCTGGGCGTCAGGGTGTTCTACGATCTGGAGCAGGGCCTGCGCGACGTCGATGTCGTGGTGATGCTGCGGCTGCAAAGCGAACGCATGCGCGGCGCGCTGCTGCCCTCGGCACAGGAATTCTTCAAGTATTACGGCCTGACGCCGGAAAAACTGGCGCTGGCCAAACCGGATGCGATCGTGATGCATCCGGGGCCGCTGAACCGCGGCGTCGAAATCGATTCTGCGGTCGCCGACGGTGCGCATGCGGTGATCCTGTCGCAGGTCACGTTCGGCATCGCGGTCAGGATGGCGGTGATGAGCATACTGGCAGGAAACTGAACGACATGAAGATCCACATCAAGAATGGCCGTCTGATCGACCCGCTCAACAAGCTCGACGCGAGCGCGGACTTGTACATCTCCGCCGGCAAGATTGCCGCGGTGGGCAAAGCGCCGGCGGGCTTCAGCGCCAAGCGCGTCATCGACGCCGCCGGCCTGGTGGTCTGCCCCGGCCTGATCGACCTGGCGGCGCGGCTGCGCGAACCGGGCTTCGAATATAAGGCCACGCTGGAGTCGGAAATGCGGGCCGCGGCCGCGGGCGGCGTGACCAGCCTCGCCTGTCCGCCCGATACCGACCCCGCGCTGGACGAGCCCGGTCTGGTGGAAATGCTCAAGCACCGGGCGAAGACGCTCAACCTCGCGCACGTGTACCCGATCGGCGCGCTCACGCTCGGCCTCGCCGGCGAACAGCTCACTGAAATGGCGGAACTGCGCGACGCCGGCTGCGTCGGCTTTTCCCACGCCGACGTACCGCTGCAGGACAACCAGGTGCTGTGGCGCGCGCTGCAGTACGCGGCCACATTCGGCTTCTGCGTCTGGCTGCGCCCGCAAGACGGATATCTGTCGAAGGACGGGGTCGCGCACGACGGCGAAGTCGCCACGCGCCTGGGACTGCCCGGTATCCCCGCGTTTGCAGAAACCGTCGCGATCGCCAGCATCGTCGAAATCATGCGCGCCACCGGCACGCGCGTGCACCTGTGCCGCCTGTCCACGCGCGAAAGCGTGGCCATGGTGCGCGCGGCCAAGCGCGACGGCCTTCCGCTCAGCTGCGACGTCGGCATCCATCACGTCCATTTGTCGGAAATGGATCTGGGCTATTTCGACGCGCATTGCCACCTGCAGCCGCCGCTGCGCAGCGCGCGCGACCGCGACGCGCTGCGCCAGGGCCTGAAGGACGGCACCATAGACGCGATTTGCTCCGACCACACGCCGGTGGATGAGGATTCGAAGCTGCTGCCGTTCGCCGAATCGGAAGTCGGCGCCACCGGCCTGGAACTGCTGCTGCCGCTGACGCTGAAGTGGGCGCTCGAATCAAAGCTGCCTCTGGCGCAGGCGCTCGCACGCGTCACGACGGAGCCCGCGCGTATACTCGGCCTGGACGCCGGCCACCTGTCGGAGGGTCACACCGCCGACATCTGCATTTTCGATGCGGAGCATTACACCAAGGTGGACGCCGCAACGCTCAAGAGCCAAGGCAAGAACACGCCTTTCCTCGGCATCGAATTGCCGGGCAAGGTGCGCTACACGCTGCTGCAAGGCCAGGTCGTCTACGACGCCGGCAACGGCTAGGCAGGCGCTGGCCTACTCCCCCGCCGGCTCGAGCAGCATCGCGGGATCCACGCCCACCGCCGCCACATGGACGGTCTTGCGGCGCGAATTCATGCCGCGGGTGATCGACAGTTGGCTTCGTTTCACTCCCAGGCGCCGGGCGAGAAATTCGATCAGGCATTCGTTGGCTTTTCCGTCCACCGGCGGCGAAGCCAGGCGCAGCTTGATGCAATCGCCATGCAAGCCTGCGACTTCCGTGCGCTTGGCTCCCGGCTGGGCGTGGATGTGGATGCTCGCGCCGTCGCGGCTGTGTTGATACCAGCTCAAGACAGCATGGCCACCGAGCGCGCAAGATATTCGAGAGGAATCAGCAGCAATTGCGCCGCGACCAGCGCGAACAGCGGCGACAGGTCGACACTGCCTATGGGCGGGATCAGGCGCCGGAACGGGCGCAGAAACGGAGCGGCAAGCGCGTTGAACAGCGGCGCGAGCGGCGCATACGGATTGATCCAGCTGATCACCGCCTGAATCAGTATCACGCCGATCAGCAAATACAGGCTGACGCGCGCCAATTCGAGCAGCGCCAGCGTCAACAAGACACCCAGCACCATACCCGAAGCGCTCACCACGCCTGCGCCGCGGAGCAAATACAGCAGGAACAGCAGCAGCGCCTGCACCAGCCAGGCCAGCAGAAAGCTCGCCAGGTCCAGTCCGAACATCGCGGGAATAATGCGCCGCGCCGGCAGCACCAGCCAATTGGTCAAGGCGGTTACGAACTGCCCCAGCGGGTTGCGAAACGGGACGCGCATCAGCTGCATGTAGAAGCGCGCCAGCAGCACGAATACGAAGAAGCTGAATGTCGTGTCGAGCAGGAAGCGCAGTATTTGGCTAAGCATCCATGTCACCGGTAGAAAAGCGCGCGTGCCGCATCATTGGTCGGCACCCAATTGTTGGCCCAACTCGTGCGCGCGCTGGTTGGCTGCGTGCAGCGCCCGCACGATCAGTTCCTGCACGCGGTCGGCATTCATGCTCGCCAGCGCGCGCTCCGTGGTTCCGCCTTTGGAGGTGACGCGCTCGCGCAGCAGCGCCACCTCTTCGGCGCTCTGTGCCGCAAGCCTGGCCGTCCCGAGGAAAGTCTCGACTGCGAGTTTGCGCGCATCTGCCGCGGAAAACCCCATTTCCTGCGCCGCCCGCTGCAGCGCCTCGATGAAATAGAGGACATAGGCCGGTCCGCTGCCTGAAATCGCCGTGACCGGATCGAGCTGGGCCTCCTCCCGCACCCACAGCGTCGCGCCCACCGCGCCGAGAATGCCCTCGGCCAGCGCGCGCTGCGCGCTGTCGACCGCAGCGCTCGCGTACAGGCCGCTGATGCCGGCGCCGACGAGCGCCGGCGTATTCGGCATGCAACGCACCAGCGTGGCGTAGCCGCCGAGCCAGCGCGACAGATCGGCGAGGCGTATGCCCGCGGCTATGCTGATCACCAGCTCGCGCGCCAGGCGCGGCTGCAGCGCCAGCGCCGCGGCGCGCATTTGCTGCGGCTTGACTGCCAGCACCACCACTTCGCCCAGCTTCGCGGCCGCAGCCACGCTGTCCACGCAGGCGACGCCGAACTGCGCGGCCAGACGCGCGCGCGCTTCGGCCTGAGGCTCGATGACGCCGATGCCGGCCGCGCTATGGCCTTTGCCGAGCAAGCCCCCGATCAGCGCCGCGGCCATGTTGCCGCCGCCCACGAAGCTAATATTCACGCCCGTTTCCTTTCGCCGAATACGGCGGTTCCGATGCGCACGATGGTAGCGCCTTCCATCACCGCCGTCTCCAGGTCCTGCGACATGCCCATCGACAGCGTGTCGAGACCGAAGCCGTCCGCGTTGAGCTGCGCCAGCAACAAGCGCAGACCGCGAAAGCGCCGCCGCTGCAGTTCGACATCAGCGCTGGGCTCCGGAATCGCCATCAGCCCGCGCAGGCGCAAGCGCGGCAAGGCGCGCACCGCTTGTGCGAGCGGCCGCACCTCTTCCGGCGCCACGCCGCTTTTGCTCGCTTCCCCGCTCACGTTCACCTGCAGGCAGACCTCCAGCGGCGCCCGCCCCGCCGGGCGTGCATCGGCCAGGCGCTGCGCGATGTTCGCGCGCGCGACCGAATGCACCCAATCGAAATGCTCGGCGATGGCGCGCGTCTTGTTGCTCTGAATCGGACCGATAAAGTGCCAGATCAGCGGCAGATCGGACAGTGCCACGATTTTTGCCAACGCTTCCTGCACGTAATTTTCCCCGAACGCGCGCTGTCCGGCCGCATGCGCGGCGCGCACCTCGGACGCAGCGAACGTCTTGCTCACCGCAAGCAACACGATTTCCGCAGGATCGCGGCCGGCGGAGCGCGCCGCCGCCGCAATTCGCGCCCTTACGGCTTGCAAGTTACTCTCGATTGTGGACATAATTTGGAGCGGGCGTGAACGCGGGAAACCGGCGACGAATCGCACCCACTCGGTCAGTTGCAGCCTCGCCTGGCGCGTCACTCAGCATGGAGCAATTATAAATGGATATCTCTGAACTGCTCGCCTTCGTCGTCAAGAACAAGGCGTCCGACCTGCATCTGTCTTCGGGTCTGCCGCCGATGATCCGCGTGCACGGCGACATCAAGCGCATCAACCTGCCGCCGATGGACCACAAGGACGTGCACGGCATGATCTATGACATCATGAACGACGGCCAGCGCAAGTTCTACGAGGAGAATCTGGAGTGCGACTTCTCCTTCGCCATCCCCGGCCTGGCGCGCTTTCGCGTGAACGCGTTCGTGCAGAATCGCGGCGCCGCGGCGGTGATGCGGACGATTCCGTCCAAGATCCTGTCGCTCGCCGATCTCAAATGCCCGAAGATTTTCGAGTCGATCGCCGACCAGCCGCGCGGCGTAGTGCTGGTAACCGGGCCGACCGGATCGGGCAAATCCACCACGCTCGCGGCGATGGTCAACCACAAGAACGAAACCGAGGAGGGGCACATCCTCACCATCGAAGACCCGATCGAGTTCGTGCATGAGTCGAAGAAATGCCTGATCAACCAGCGCGAGGTCGGGCCGCACACCCTATCGTTCAACAACGCGCTGCGCAGCGCCTTGCGCGAGGATCCGGACGTGATCCTGGTGGGGGAGATGCGCGATCTGGAAACCATACGCCTTGCGCTCTCGGGCGCGGAAACCGGTCACTTGGTGTTCGGCACGCTGCATACGAGTTCGGCGGCGAAGACGATCGACCGCATCGTCGACGTGTTTCCGGCCGCCGAGAAAGACATGATCCGCGCCATGATCTCCACCTCGCTGCGCGCGATCATTTCGCAGACGCTGCTCAAGACCAAGGACGGTTCCGGCCGCGTCGCGGCGCACGAGATCATGATCGGCACGCCCGCGATCAACAACCTGATCCGCGAGGCCAAGATCGCGCAGATGTACTCGGCGATCCAGACGGGTCAGCAGTTCGGCATGCAGACGCTGGACCAGAACCTGCAGGACCTGGTGAAAAAGAACGTAATCTCGGTCGCGGAAGCGCGCAGCAAGGCGGCGAACAAAGACACCTTTCCCGGCTAGCCGGGGGAATTGGCGCGGCAAACAGGGTTTGCCGCGTCTACAATTACCAGCGAGAGGAACGCACCCGGCGATCGGCATGATTTCCGGGCAGACATTTCGGACAAAACCGTCATTGAGGTGAAATATGGATAGCGGCCAGTCAACCAAGTTCATGTACGACCTGCTGCGGCTGATGCTGAGCAAGAAGGGTTCTGACCTGTTCATCACCGCAGACTTTCCGCCGGCGATGAAGCTCGACGGCAAGATGACGCCGATCATGGACCAGAAGCTCACCGGCCAGCACACCGCCGATCTGGTGCGCGCGATGATGAATGACAAGCAGGCGGCCGAATTCGAGGCGACCAAGGAGTGCAATTTCGCGATTTCCCCCGCCGGCATCGGGCGCTTTCGCGTTAATTGCTTCGTGCAGCAGGGCAAGATCGGCATGGTGCTGCGCACGATCACCACGACCATACCCAAGTTCGAGGACTTGGGCCTGCCGATGGTGCTGAAGGATGTGGTCATGAACAAGCGCGGCCTGGTGATCATGGTGGGCGGGACCGGCTCGGGCAAATCGACCACGCTCGCGGCGATGATCGGCTACCGCAACCAGAACAGCTACGGCCACATCATCACCATCGAGGATCCGGTGGAGTACGTGCATCCGCACATCAACTGCCTGATCACCCAGCGCGAAGTGGGTGTGGATACGGCATCCTGGGAAGCGGCTCTGGTCAATACCCTGCGCCAGGCGCCCGACGTGATTCTGATCGGCGAGATCCGCTCGAAGGAGACCATGGAGCACGCCGTGGCCTTTGCCGAAACCGGCCACCTGTGCATGGGCACGCTGCACGCCAACAGCGCCAATCAGGCGCTGGACCGCATCATCAATTTCTTCCCGGAAGAACGCCGCGCGCAGCTGTTGATGGACCTCTCGCTCAACCTCAAGGCATTGGTGTCGCAGCGCCTGATTCCGCTGAAAGAAGGCAAGGGGCGCGCCGCGGCGATCGAGATCATGCTCAACTCGCCACTGATCGCAGACCTGATCTTCAAGGGCGAAGTG
>JAJZUK010000028.1 GCA_021847125.1 Pseudomonadota bacterium
GTCGCGCCAGGGGCCGTTCTGGCCGAAACCCGACAGCGAGCAGTAGATCAGGCCCGGGTTCAGCGCGGAAACGCTGGCGTAGTCTATGCCCAGGCGCTTGCTCACGCCGGGGCGGTTGGATTCGATCAGGATGTCGCACCAGCGCGCGAGCCGCTCGATCACCGGCTTCGCCTCGGCGTGCTTTAAGTCGAGCGCGATCGAGCGCTTGTTGCGGTTGGCCGCATGGAACACCGCCGGCAGCAGGCTGCGCGCCGGATCCCCCTTGGGCGGTTCGACTTTGATCACCTCCGCGCCCAGATCGGCCAGGATGGCAGTGGTGAACGGTCCCGGAATCAGGGCGGAGAAATCCGCAACCTTGATGCCTGCGAGCGGCAGCCAGCTCATGCGTGGTACTCCAACGCGGCGCGCAGATCGACCAGCAGCTTCGCGTAGCGTTTCAGCGCGCTATCCATGCGGTGCATAGGCCCGGCCAGGGCGACGCTGTAGGTTTCGCCGCTCAGCGTCACCGCCACCGCCACCGCCATCAGGTCGGCCACGGTTTCGCCGTGCGTCACATACCAGCCGCGCGCGCGTCCCTGCTCCAGGTCCGCTTCCAACGCCGCGCGCGAGGTGATGGTGCGCGAAGTCACGCGCGGAAGTTTCATGCCGCTCAGCATTTCGTTGCGCAGCACCGGGGTCAGGCTGCCCAGCAGCGCCTTGCCGCTCGCGCTCGCATGCAACGGCCTGAACTCGCCCACCTTGGGGCTGTAGCGGATGCTGTGCAGGCTGTCGAGCACCACCAGGTATACCGCCTGACGGTCCAGGCGTTTCGACAGCAGCACGGTCTCGCCGGTCTGGTCGCGCAGCTTTTCCAGCAGCGGCACGAAGCGCTCGGCCAGCGGGTCATGGCTGGCGATGATGCGCGCCTGCTCGAACAGCAACCGGGTGGGATAGAAACCGCCCCGCGCCTTCACCTCATACAGATAGCCGCGCGCCTCGAGCGTGCGCACGATGCCGAAACAGGAGGACACCGGGGCGTCTATGGCGCGCGCCAGCTGCGACAGCGACAGGGGCTTGCCTTCGCGTGCGAAGGCTTCGAACAGGTCCAGCGTGCGCCCGGCGGTTTTCACATTCATGAAAAGATTTTAGCATATGTGAAATATTGCAGCCACGGCGCGATCGCTGCCGAATGAATTGCTCAGTCCCCAGTTATTGCCGGCACGGGCAGGATCGCGCCTTTCTGTTCCAGTACTGCGATGCGCGCGGGATCATAATGCAGCAGCTGCGACAGCACGGCGCGGGTGTGCTCGCCCAGCACCGGCGCGCCGCGCGGCGCGGCGAGGGGCGTGCCGGCGAGTTCCAGTGGCAAGCGCAGATTGGGCACCACGCCAGCTCTGGTGTGCGGCGCCGTGCCGAGGATGGCGCGCTCCTTTACCTCGGACGAATTCACCGCCTCAGCGATGCTTCTTATCGGCCCCGCGGGCACGCGCCCTTCCCGCATCCTCGCTATCCAATGCGCGAGCGGCGCCTGGCCGAACAGGCGCTCCAGGATCGGGATCAACTGCGGCTCGCGCTGCACCCGCGCCGCGTTGTCGGCAAAATCCGCGGTCAGCAGCTCAGGCGGATTGCCCAGCACCTCCAGCAGTTTGCGCCACACGCTCTGACCAGCGACCGTCATGAAGAACCTGCCGTCGGCGGCGTGGAACACGCCCACCGGCGCTGCGACCGGGCTTCTGTTTCCCGGCGGCGGCGGATTCTCTCCGGTGACCAGGTAATTCATGGTGAAGAAAGCAGTCAGGCCGAAAGCGTTGTCGAACAGCGCGGCCTCGATGTACTGGCCACGCCCGCTCGCTTCGCGCGCGTACAGGGCGGCAAGTATCGCGTGCGCGGCGAACATGCCGGTGGTGAGGTCGATCATCGCGAGCGGCGTACGCAGCGGCTCCTCTCCGGGATAGCCGTTCAGCGACATGAAACCGCTTTCCGCCTGCACCACCTGGTCGTAGCCGGCGCGGCCGGCGTAGGGTCCGCTGCGACCGTAGGCGGAAATGGAACAGTAGATCAGGCGCGGATTGATTTTTTCCATGGCCGCGTAATCCAGGCCCAGGCGCTGCATCACGCCGCTGGCGAAGTTCTCCACCAGGATGTCGGAGCGGGCCACGATGTCGCGCGCAACCTGCCTGCCCGCCTCTGTCGACAGATCCAGGACCACGCTGCGCTTGTTCCGGTTATAGCTCAGGAATACCGTACTGTCCCCGCCCAGGTCGGGGGATTTGTATCCGCGTGCCGCGTCGCCGTAGGGCGGCTCTATCTTGACCACGTCGGCGCCCAGATCAGCCAGGATCATGGTGCAATAAGGCCCGGCGATGACGTGCGAAAAGTCGGCGATGCGCACCCCGTCGAGCGCGGCGGCCATCGCCTAAGGCCTCACGCCGAAGGCGGTCGGGCCCGGCGTGCGCAGCGGCGCCGCCAGATCGGCGAATTCGCACAGTAGCCGCCGGGTATCGCGCGGATCGATGATCTCCTCGACGATGAAGGACTCGGCGCTGCGAAACGGCGAAGTCAGCGCTTTCAGGCGCTTCTCGATTTCCGCCATTCGCGCCGCCGGATCGGGCGCCGCCTCGATATCGGCTTTGTACGCGGCTTCGAGTCCGCCCGCGATCGGCAGCGAACCCCACTCGCCCGAGGGCCAGACATAGCGCAGGTTGTAGCGGCCCGAATTCTGGTGGGCGGCGCCGGCGACGCCGAAGACCTTGCGCACGATGATGGAGCACCAGGGCACGCTCGCCTGGCACACCGCGGCCATCGCGCGCACGCCGTAGCGTATGGTCGCGCTGCGTTCGGCCTCGAGGCCGATCAGGAAGCCCGGAATGTCGACCAGGTGCACCACCGGCAGGTGAAACGTCTCGGCCAGATCGACGAAGCGGGTGACTTTTTCCGACGCCTGCGCGGTCCACGCGCCGCCGTAGAAATAAGGGTCGCTCGCGAGCAGAGCGACAGGCCAGCCGTTAAGGTGCGCGAGGCCGGTGATCACCGAACGCCCCCACAGGCGGCCGATCTCGAAGAACGAGCCGCGATCGACCAGCGACTCGATAATGCTGCGCATCTTGTAGACCTTGCGCGGGTCCTTGGGCACAGCCTCGATCAGCCAGGGATCGCTGCGTCCCGCGTCGTCGTCGCAGGCGGTGCGCGGCGGCAGTTCATGCACCGAACTGGGCAAATAGGACAGAAAACGGCGCGCGCGCGCGAACGCGTCGGCCTCGCTCTCGGCCTCGTCGTCCACCGCGCCGTTGCGGGTGTGGATGCTGCTTCCGCCGAGTTCGTTCTTCTCATAGCTCTTCTCCACCCGCGCCACCACCGGCGGGCCGGCGACGAACAGCTGCGACGTATCCTTGACCATGACCGAAAAATGACTCGCCGCCACGCGCGCCGAGCCCAGACCCGCGACCGAGCCCAGCGCGAGCGCGACGACCGGAACTTGCGACATGTTGCGCACCACCTGTTCCCAGATCGCGATCGTCGGAATCTGGGTCCTGCCGTCCTGCTCGATGTTCTTCACCGAGCCCCCGCCGCCGGTACCGTCCACCAGCCGCACCATCGGCAGGCGCAGTTCCCAGGCCATCATCTCGGCCCGTTCCAGCTTTTCGCGCAGGCCGCCGTCATTGGCGCCGCCGCGCACGGTGAAGTCGTCGCCGGTAATCACCACGGGACGGCCGTCCATCCTGCCGCGGCCCATGACCAGATTGGTCGGCACCATGTCTACCAGTTCGCCCGCCGCGTCGTAGCGCGCTTTGCCGGTAATGGCGCCGATCTCGTGGAACGAATCCGCATCGAGCAGGCCGGCGACACGCTCACGTACCGTCAGCTTGCCGCCGTCATGCTGGCGCTTGATCTTGTCCGCCCCGCCCATTCTGCGCCCGAGTTCCTCGCGCTTGCGCAGTTCGTCTATCTCTGGTTGCCAGGTCACGCCGCCCCCTTGCGGTGTCGATATCAGCTTTGCGTCCACGGATTGAAGCACGAGGCGCCGCAGCGCTCGAAATCCCTAATGTTGCGGGTCGCAATTATGAGATCGTGCGCGATACCGGTGGCGGCAATTAGGCCGTCGATGACGGGAAGCGACTCTCCGCGCGCCTCAGCTTCACCCGCGAGCTTGCCCCAAGTGGCGGCAACCGTGCCGTCAACCGCGAGCAAGCGCTCGCGGAATCGATCTGCAAGGTCGCTTCTCACCCAGGTCTCAAGCCTGGTGCGGCGCGATGAGACCGGCAGCTTGGCGATGCCCTTCTCCAGTTCGCCGACGGTGAGCACGCTCAGATAGAGCGATATCTCATCTGCGCGCTTCATCCACTCCATCACGTTATCGTCAGGCGTCGTCTTGACGAGCTCGGAGATCACACTGGTATCGAGGAGGAAGCTCACAGCTCGATGCGCCTGCCGATGTCGGTGCTGCGGGCAAGATCCAGATTTGCGCCCGCGAGAGGGGACTTGCGGAAGAAATCGACCAGGCTGCCACGGGGCCGCGAGAGCTTTCCGAATTCGTTTGCGGACACCACGACCACTGCGTCGCGACCACGCAGCGTAATCACCTGCGGCCCTTCGGCGCAAGCCTTTCGCACCAATTCGGACAAGTGGTTCTTTGCATCCTGTAATTGCCATCGAATCATGATAATAATTCCTGTAACTAGCCAGAATAGCTAGATTGTATCATGGGATTTTCCGTCATCGTTGCACCGATCATAGTCATAGTTCAACCGCGCTGCGCGGCAAGCCCCCTATTCCTTTGCCTATCGGCGACTAACACCGGTCATTGCGCAGCCTGGCGTCGAACCGGTGTCGAACCGCTTGCCGCCGCAGATCGAACGCGGTACCGTGGCGCCGGAAAACTTCGCACATAAAGAGGAAACAGCATGGAGCATTCGATTCGACTCGACGGCAAGACCGCGCTCGTCACCGGAGCTTCCAGCGGCCTCGGCTGGCGCTTCGCACAGGTGCTCGCCGCAGCCGGCGCCCGGGTCGCCCTGGCGGCGCGCAGCACCGACAAGCTGGACGCGCTCAAGCAGGAAATCGAGCAGGCCGGAGGCCAGGCTTGCGCCGTACGCATGGATGTCACCGACGTCGCGGGCGTGCGCGCTGCGGTGGCCGCCGCCGAATCCGCGCTCGGCGGCATCGACATCCTGGTCAACAACTCCGGCGTCAACAAGCAACAGCGCGCAGTCGAAGTCGAGGAAGCGGACTACGACTTCGTCACCGACACCAACTGCAAAGGGGCGTTCTTTGTCGCCCAGGCGGTGGGCCGCAGCATGATCGCGCGCAAGCGCCCCGGGCGCATCATCAACATCGCATCGGTCGCCGGGCTGCGCGTGCTGGCGCAATTGTCCACCTACTGCATCTCCAAGGCGGCGGTGATCCAGATGACCAAGGCGCTGGCGCATGAATGGGGCCGCTACGACATCAACGTCAACGCCATCTGCCCCGGCTATATCGAAACCGGGATCAACCGCGCGTACTGGGGCACCGACGGCGGCAAGAAACTGTTGAGCATGCTGCCGCGGCGCCGCGTCGGCCAGCCGGAGGACCTGGACGGCCTGTTGCTGCTGCTCGCCTCCGAACAGTCCGGATTCATCAACGGCGCGGTCATCGCCGCCGACGACGGCCTGGCCATCGGATAGCCGGCGCCGCGGGACCTACTTCGCCGGATACTGTTTCTCGAACTGATCCGCCATGGCGGGCGAGAGCCGGCGCAGGCCGTTCAGCGCCTCGTCCCTGCGCTCGCTCTGCCGGTTGAGTTGATACGCGGCAGCCAGCCCATACCATCCCGGCACGGAATCCGGGTCATAACGCACGCACTCCCGGTAATTGGCGATGGCGAGATCCAGCCGCCCCTGCGTCTGGTAGACGCCTGCCAGCACCAGATAAGCCTGCGCCGATTCGGGCCGGTTGCGCAGCAACTGCTGATAGGTCTGGATCGCACGCTCCACCTGACCCAGCGCGCTCTGGCTCGCGCCCAAGGCGAGCCTAGCCATCTCGTCTTCCGGACTGATGCGTATCGCCCGCTGATACGATTCGACGGCCGCGGCGTGCTCACCCTGCCGGGCGAGCGCGTAGCCCTGAAGGAACCACCAATCCGCACGCCCGGGTTCGCGCGCCAATTGCGCCCGCGCCAGCGCCAGCATGCCGGGCCAGTCGCTCTTCTTCTCCAGCTCGGTAATCCGGCTCGCGGTGCGCTGGTCGAGATGGCTTGCGAATGCGGCGATCATCGGCGTCACCGCCTCGACGGCGACCTGCGCGCACGCCGCAAAACAAACCAGGCAGGCGACGGCGCCTGCCTGTTTAAGCCATGCGGCGGTCAAGTGCGCTCAGACCTTGTTCTGGTACACGTAGGCCTGCTGCCTCACGCGGGACTCCAGCGCGCGCTTCTGCGTATCCAGATCCTGTTCATGGTCCCACCAGATGGCGCGGCTCTTTCCCTGCTCCGCCTCCAGCTCCGGCCTTTGCTTTTTCAGCTCGTGCATGAATTTGGTGAATTCGGATTCGTAGCTTTTGGGCGTGAACTCGTCGAGGATTCTGCTGAGCCTTGATGCTTGCGTTGCCATTTATTGCTCCTGTTAGAACTTAGAATTGCTCTTCGGTGAGCGCCATCACGCCCGCGGCACCGCGCACCACGGTATTGCGCAGTCCCGGCGCCTGCGCCAGAACATGGTCGGCATAGAAACGCGCCGTCGCGATCTTGGCCTGGTAGAACGACGCATCGCCATCCCCGGCCGCGAGTTTCTTCTGCGCGACCAACGCGGCACGCGCCATCTGCCAGCCGCCGCAGACCACGCCCATCAGCTTCAGAAACGGCACCGACCCGGCGTGCACCGCCTTGATATCCGAAGCGTAGGTCAGCACGATCCAGTCGACGCACTCTTCGACCGCCTTGATGCCGGCGGCAAGCGCGGCGCGTATCGCCGCCATGTCTTCTCCCTGCGCATGGGCGAGTTCGCCTTCGACCACGCGCATCGCCCCGATCACCAATTTCGCCGTCGCCCCGCCTTCGCGCGCCATCTTGCGCCCGACCAGGTCGTTCGACTGGATCGCCGTGGTGCCTTCGTAGATGGTCGTGATGCGCGCGTCGCGCAGATGCTGCGCCGCGCCGGTCTCTTCGACGTAGCCCATGCCGCCGTGGACCTGAATGCCGGTGGAGGCCACCTCGATTCCGGTCTCGGTGCTCCAGCCTTTCACCACCGGGATCATCATGTCGGCAAATGCCTGGTGCTTGGCGCGCAGCGCTGCATCCGGATCGCGGTGCGCGATATCCATCGCGGCGGCCGTCACATACGCGAGCGCGCGCATCGCCTCGGTCTGCGCCTTCATGCTCATCAGCATGCGGCGCACGTCGGGCTGGCGGATGATGGGCACGGCCTTGCCGCCGCCCGCCAGATCGCGGCTTTGCACGCGCTCCTTGGCGTAGGCCAGCGCCTGCTGGTAGGCGCGGTCGGAAATGGCCACGCCCTCCAGGCCCACGGCGAAACGCGCCGCATTCATCATGATGAACATGTACGCGAGGCCCTGGTTCTCCTGGCCGACGAGATAGCCGATCGCGCCTTCCTTCTCGCCGAAGATCAGAATCGCGGTCGGGCTGGCGTGGATGCCGAGCTTGTGCTCGATCGACGGGCAATGCACGTCGTTTCTCCTGCCCAGGCTGCCGTCGGCGTTGACCAGGAACTTGGGCACGATGAACAGCGAAATGCCTTTCACCCCCTCAGGGGCATCCGGCGTGCGCGCGAGCACCAGGTGGATGATGTTCTCCGCCAGGTCGTGCTCGCCATAGGTAATGAAAATCTTCTGGCCGGAAATACGATAATGGTCGCCCTCGCGCACCGCCTTGGATTTCACCAGCGCCAGGTCAGAACCGGCCTGCGGCTCGGTCAAATTCATCGTGCCGGTCCAGGTGCCCTGGACCATTTTCGGCAGATAGGTCTTCTTCAGTTCGTCCGAACCGCGCAGCAGCAAGGCCTCGATCGCGCCGCCGGTGAGCAGCGGACACAGCGAAAACGACATATTCGCCGCTTTCCACATTTCCATCACCGGCGTCGCTACCAGCTTGGGCAGGCCCTGGCCGCCGAATTCGGGCGGGAATTGCAGCGCATTCCAGCCGCCTTCGACGAACTGCTTGTACGCGTCGATGAAACCCTTGGGCGTGGCGACCTGGCCCTTGTCCCATTTCGAGCCCTCTTCGTCACCCGACTGGTTCAGCGGCGCGAGCACCTCGGCGCAGAACCTTCCGCTTTCTTCCAGGATCTGATCGACCAGATCCGCGCTCGCCTCCTCGCAGCCGGGGAGCTTCGCTATCTGATCCAGTCCGGCGAGTTCTTTCAGCACGAACTGCATGTCTTTCAGCGGCGCAATATACTCACTCATGATGATCTGCCTTGAGTACGAAAGTCGAAATATATGCAGCATCCCAATTTCAGATGCATGCCAAGAGCGACCATTGCGCGCTCGCGCGCGCCAACCGTGTTTTCCGTACGGATGAAAAGCGCATCCGTACAGAAAACACGGTTATGGTAAACACCAAAAACCGCATGGGGCATTATCCAAGATCGCGGATTGTGCACGGATGCGATTTTCATCCGTGCACAATCGGCGATCCGCGCGGACGGGTCGCCGTCCGCGCAAGC